>NZ_PNOR01000004.1 GCF_002869765.1 Deinococcus planocerae
GGGCTCGGCGGCGGCGGGGGCCACCTCGTCGGCCTCGGGGGCCGCGCGTTCCAGGGGCTCGGGGGCCGCGAAGGTGGGGGGCAAGACCGCCCGGCGGGTCACCGTGACGGGTGAGGCCGGAATCGGGGCCGCCGCCACCGGCGAGGGGGCCGCGCGGCTCTCACCCGCGCTCGCCGTGTCCGTCACGAGTTCGAGCGGCTGGAAGGGGTTGCCCGTCGGCAGGGCCGCCAGGGGGGTGTCGGGGTTGATGCCGCCGGGCGGGGGCGCCGCCTCCGCCTCGGTCGCCGGGCTGGCGGGGCCTGCGCCGAAGGCCGGGATGGAGGGCACCTCCACCTGTCCGCCCTGCTGCACGCGCAGGCCCTCGCCCTGGGCGGTCTGGCCGCCCGGGGTCCCGCCCGCCTCGCCGCCCGGGGTAGGCGGGGTCTGGGCGAGGGCGCGGGCCTGCGAGCGATTGCTCAGCCCCAGGTACCCGCCCCCGATCAGGGCGACGAGCAGCACGAGCAGCAGCAAGACCTTCATCTCGCGGGAGAGCTTGAGGCCCTGGGGGGCACGAATCACGGGGCTCTTCACTGGGTTCCCCCTTGAGGAGCGGGCGGCGCGGCGGGGGCGGCCTCGGGGGCCTGGGGGGCGGCGCCCGCGGTGCCCGGTTGCGTCTGGTCGAAGGTGTAGACGGTGAGGTTGAGCGTGCCCTGCAACCGGGGGTCGAGGGCGTCCGCCTGGGGCAGTTGCAGGCCCAGCGCACCCACGGTCGTGAAGCGGTTTTGCGTCTCCAGCGACCGCAGCGCCCGGAACACCTCGGCGAAGCGGCCCTGCACGCTCAGGCTGAGGTTGATGGGCCGCACGCCCCCCGGGAGTCCCGCGACGTTGCCGCTTTGCACGGTGAAGGAGGTCAGCTCTGCCCCCGCCGCGGTGACGTTGCGCCGCACCTCGTCGAGGACGGTGCCGAACTGGGCGGTCGCGGGCAGGGCGCGCAGGAACTGGTCTCGTTCCACCTCGAGCCCCGCGACCGTCTGGCGCAGTTCGGGCAGGGCCCGCTGGGCCGCGCGGTACGTCTCGGCGCGGCTGCGGGTGAGTTCGAGGTCGCCGCGCAGCAGCGTGATCTCCTGCTGGCGCGGCTGGAAGCGCAGGAAGTACCACCCCATCGCGGCGAGGACGCAGGCCGCGAGCGTGAGGAAAAAGATGGAGCGCGGCGCGAGCTTAACGGACATTCTCGCCCCCCGTCTCTCCCGCGGAGGCCGGGGTGGGGGTCCCTGCCGCCGCCGCGCCCTCCTCCGGTGCGGCGGCGCCCTGGCCGACGAGCCCCACCGAGGCCGCAAAGGTGTAGCGGCCCGTCTCGCCCTCCTGGCCCAGGCTGCGGAAGTTGACCGCGAAACCGGGGTCGTTCTCGTAGACGTTCAAGAAGTTCACCACCGCCTGCTGGCTGCGCGCCGTGCCCGAGAGGTCGATCTCGCGCACCACGTTCTTGCCCAGGTACACGCCCCCCTGTTGCAGGCTCGCGAGGGCGCCCGCGTCGAGGGCTTTGACGTTCATCGAGGTCAGCGCGACCCCGCCGCCCGCCGGAAGCTGCGCGGAAAAGGCCGCCACGTCGTTCGTCCAGTACGTCTTGCCTTCCCGCAGCTTCCCCGAGACCGCCGTGACCTCCTCCAGCGTGCGCTGGGTGGCCGTCAGGCGGTCGTACTCGCCCTTGGTGGGGGCGAGGGCGGCGATGTCACCGTTCAGACGGTCTTGCTCCGCGCGGAGCTGCCCGAGCTGGCGGCCCACCAGCGCCTCGGGGACGAGCAGCGCGAGGACCGTCACGGGCGGGAGGACGAAGGCCGCGTATTTCCAGACGTTGGGCTCGCCGCGCTTGCGGTCTTGCGGGGGCAGGAGGTTGAGTTCAACCACGGCCCGGCACCCCCCTCAGCGCGAGCCCCAGCGGCACGGTGAATTCCGCCGCGTGGGTCTGGAGGTAACCGCCGTCCACGTTCGCCGCGTCCGTCTGCACCGCGAGCCAGGGGCTGGCGACCTCCACCCGGAAGCCCAGCGCGTCCCCGATGGCGCTGCTCAGCCCGCGCAGCTTGGCCCCGCCCCCGGCGAGCAGGGTCCGGTCAATCACCACGTCGCCCGACTGCACCCGGTAGAACTCCAGCGAGCGCCGGATCTCGGTGATCAGGTCGCCCAGCACCGGGCGCACGACCTCGAAGACGCGCGCCGGGGAGTATTGCTCGCGCGCGAGGTCGAAGTTGAGCAGGTCCTCCTCGTCCTCGGTGGGAGTGGTCGCGGTCGCGTAGCCGAGCTTGACCTCCTCGGCGGCGCCGAAGTCGAGGTCGAAGGCCTTTTGCAGCGCGGTCGTGAAGTCGTCCGCCGACACGCCGATGTTGCGCGCCATCAGCACCCGCTCGCCGCGCACGAGGTTGATCACCGAGCTGCTCGCGCCGATCTCCAGCACGAGCGCCACGTCATTGCCCCCGCCCACCACCGTGCCGCTCGCCGTGTTCTCGGCGGCCAGCGGCTCGCCGAGCAGGGTGGCGCGCAGCGCACGCAACGCCGCGAAGCTCTTGAGGTCCACCACCGTGGGTTCCAGCCCCGCCAGCCGCAGCACCTCGACCTGCCGGGTGACCGCCTCGCTGGGGGCCGCCGCGATCACGACCTCCATCTGCCCGTCCTCAGGCACGGTGGCGGGGTCGTCGAGCAGGTCGAAGTCCAAGCTCACCTCGTCGATGGGGTAGGGGATGTAGCGCTCGGCCTCCCACTTGATGGCCTCCTGGAGGTCTTTGCGCTCCATGCGGGGCACCATGATGTTGCGGGTCACGACCGACTGGTTGGGCACGGCGGTCACCGCGTGCCGCGCCGTGATGCGGTGTTCGGCGAGGAGGTTTTTCAGCTCTCCCGCCACCGCCTGCGGCTCCACGACCAGCCCGTCGCGCATGGACCCGATGGGCGTCGGGACCATCACCGCGTGCGAGAGGACCGGGGGTGAGCCCGGGCGCAGCGCCACCACCTTGATGGCGCTCGTGCCGATCTCCACCCCGATGGCCGCCGGGCGCGGGCTGAGTAGGCGTTGTAAAAGGCTCGACATTCTCCCTCCAGGGTTCGGCAGGCTTTAGTGTTTGCTCATGCTCGGGCGGGCCGGGGCGGGGGCGGTGGGGGCCGTGAGGGCCAAGACGGGTGAGGGCGGGGGTGCATCAACGGCTCATGCAACCACCCGCCGACTTACGGAACTCTGACAGTTCTCGGGGTCTGCCCTCTTTTTTTGCCGCGCCAGGCGGGCAATCTCGCGTTCCGCCGAGGCGAGCGGACCCGTGCCCGACGTTCCGGGAAAGACACCCCCGGTGCGTGAAGCTTCCCGCGCGGGGCTCCTCGCCCCCGGCTCACCTCCCGGCGCGGGGCCCGGGCCGACTCAGGGAGTCAGCGGCCTGAGACTCCCGTCGAACACCCGCACCCGGCCCCCCGGCGAGACCGTCACCACGTCGGCGCCCACCACCCCGACCCGGCCCGGCCCGTGGGGCACGCTCGCCAGCACCCGGCCCGAGATGTCCACCCGTTCGAGCGCCGCGCCCGTCAGTCGGTAGCTGCCCGAGAGGGTGACCACGCCCGGCGTGTTCGCCGTCGTGACGCCCCTGGGGGTGAGGCGCAGGAAGGGGAGGGGTGCGCGGTCGAGGATCACCCCGTCGTCCACCCGGCGCAGCGTTCCGGCCAGAAGAACGTAGTCCTGTCCGTCCCCCCCCGTGAGGGCCGCCGTGGGGGCGCCCGCCACGCCCGGGGCCGCCGCGCCCGCGAAGGTCACGGCGCTGCCGTCCTCCCGGTAGGCCCGCGTGTTCGAGAGCGCCACCACCCGCCCCGCCGCCACCGAGCGCGCGGCCCGGTCGAGCGTGACGACGACCCCGGCGGCAGGCACCCCCGCCCAGGCGTCCCCGCCGTTCCAGGCGACCGCGACCACCGGGGGGAGCGGGGGGCAGACCACTCGGTATGAGGGAGCGCGCGCCACGCAGGCCCTTCCCCCGTCCACCCAGGCCACGCCCTCGACCCCGAAGGCCGCGTCGAAGATGGGAGTGGCGGTGACTGGCCCAAAGGTCGTGTTGGGGTTGGTCACGCGGGCGGTCGTCGGGGCACAGGCCACCAGGGGCAGAAGGCCGAAGGCAGAAAGCAGAAGGCGGCGCATGGTGGAATTCTCGCCGGGCTGCCGCTGAGGGGCGTGAAGCCTCCCCCGCGGTCCCGCTCAGGTCCAGCGTTCGCCCCAGACGTGCATGGCCTGAATCACGCCCTCCAGCGCCCGGCCCTTGGGGGTCAGGGCGTACTCCACCCGGGGCGGCACCGCCGGGTAGACGGTGCGGGTGAGCACGCCCCCTTCCTCCAGCTCGCGCAGCTTGTCCGTCAGGGTCTTGGGGCTGACCCCCGCGAGGGCCGCGCGCAACTCGCCGTAGCGCCGGGTCCCCCGCAGCAACTCGCGCACGATCAGGGTGGTCCACTTGCCCCCGATCACGTCCACTGTCCGCTCGACGCTGCATTCCTTGCGACGCACCCGTTGCTCGTAGTTCATTTCCTGAAACTATGTTCCTTTTTGGTGCCTTCTTCAACTGGGGATGCGCGGCTGCTAGGGTGGGGGTGCGGAGAGGCGCGGGGACGCCGGAAGTGCGTCCACCCAGCCGGGGGAAGGAGCGTACAGGAGGCACACAGGACGCGGGCGACGGACCCACGTTCCGCCTCCGGCCTGTTTCCGGCCCGCGCGCCCTCCCGGAGGAGTGACCATGCAGACCATTCTGGTGACGGGAGCCACGGGCTCGCAGGGCAGGCCGGTCGTTGAGAAGCTGCTGGAGGCCGGGTACGGGGTGCGGATGCTCGCCCGTCACCCCGAGCGGGCAGGCGACCTGACGGAGAAGGGGGCCCGGGGATACGCGGGCGACCTGGGCGACCCGGAGGCCGTGCGCGCGGCGGTGCGGGGCGTGGACGGTGTGTTCCTGCTCGTGCCCTTCTTCTCCGAGCCGGGGGCGGCGCTGGAGTACGGGCGGAACGTGATCGGGGCGGCGCGGGACTCGGGCGTGCGCCTGATCGTCTGGAATCCGACCGGCGAGATTCCCCCGGTCCCCACCGGGAACCCGGCCCTCGACCTGCGGCGCGAGTTGCTGGCGGACCTGGAGGCGAGCGGCGTGCCGTACGTCGTGCTGCAACCGACCGCCTACCTCGAAAACCTGCTGGGGCCCTGGACCCGGGAGGAGGTGGCGGACTCGGATACCTTCGCCTACCCCACCCCCAACGAGGTCCGCATCCAGTGGATCGCCACCGCCGACGTCGCCACCTTCGCCGTGTCCGCCTTCGGCCACCCGGAGCTGGCGCCCCTGAACCTCAAGGTCAGCGGCCCCGAGAGACTCAGCGGCGAGGAGGTCGCCGAGCGCTTCAGCCGCGCGCTGGGTCGCAAGGTGACCTTCCGGCCCATGCCCCCGCGCGAGTTCGGTGAGAGGCTCGACCGCGTGTTTCCCGGCATGGGCGAGGGCGTGACCCGGGCCTACGAGATGGCCTACGCGAACCCCGAGATGGCCTCGACGCATGTGGACCTCGATGCGGCCCTGGCGAAGCTGCCCGTGCGCCTCACGACCGTCGAGGAGTGGGTGCGGGAGCACGCGGCGGCCTTCAGCCCGGCAGGAGAGCCCGAGCGGGTAGGCTGAGGCCCGCCGACTCGGACGGGGAAGGGCGTGGTCTTCGGTGGCCGCGCCCTTAACCGTCCCGGTGCCGCAGCAGAGCGTCCACCACCACGTCCAGCCCGACGCCCTCCTCGGCCCGCTGTTCGGGGGTCCAACTGATCCCGCGGCTCGCCTTGACGAGCACCACGTCCCCCTCACGCACCTCGGAGAGAAGATCGGTGAGGAGGGCGGGCACGCTGCGGAAGGCCCGGTCGCCCAGCTCCTGGGCGAAGGCGCCCACCCCGTAGGTGAGGTCGGCCCGCTTCCGCGCGTGGGCGCCGACTCCTGCGTGCAGCTCGCGCTCCGTCTCGCCGAGTTCGAGCATCCGCCCCAGCACGCTGATCCGGCGGCCCGGGAAGGTGGCGAGGGCGTCGAGCGCGGCCTTCACGGCGAGCGGCGAGGCGTTGTAGGCGTCGTCGATCACCGTGAAGCGGCCAGGGTGAACCCGGTAGCGTCCGCCCGGCACCTGCACCTCCGCCATCCGCGCCGCCGCCCCGGCCAGGGAGACACCCGCACCTTCCGCCAGCGCCAGGCCGAGCACCGCCGCCTCCGCCTGCACCCGCGAGGCGAGGGGCAGGGTGACGGGCACCACCCCCCGGAAGGAGAAGCGCGCTCCCTCCGGCGTGACCTCTAAGCCTTCCCCCGCGAAGGTCGCTTCTTCGCCGAAGCCGTAGGTGTCCACCCCTGGGAACCAGGGCGCCGCCTGCGTGCTCACCAGCCCGCGCCGACCTTGCAAGATCACGCCCTTCTCGCGCGCGATGCCCTCCACGCTGCCCAGCGCTTCTAGGTGCGCCTCCCCGATGCTCGTCACCACGCCGACGCCAGGCCGCACGAGGTCGACCAGCTCGGCCATCTCGCCCACCCGGTCGATGCCCATCTCCACGACGAGAGGACGATCACTCCCCCCGAACTCGATCAGGAAGCAGGCGATGGCGGGCATGGTGTTGTACACGGGCATGAAGTGCGCGTCCAGCGCCGCCGCCGCGTAGCTCTTGGCCGTCGTCTTGCCTACGCTGCCGGTGATGCCCACGACGAGCGGGTTTCTCGCCCGCTCCGAGCGCGCCCAGGTGAAGAGGGCCTCCCGAGCATCCGGCACCCGCACCGCCCGCTCCACGTCGAGGTCGGTGAGGACGAAGGGGGCACCCGCCGCCAGCGCCGCCTCCGCGAAGCTGTTGCCGTGCATCCGCTCCCCCGCCAACGCCACGAAGGCCACTCCGGGGCCAGCCTGCCGCGAGTCCCAGGTCAGGCGCGCGGCGGGTCGGGCGGCTGGATGGACGGCGGCGGGGAAGGGGAGGGCGGCGTGGGGGTCGAGCATGGGCGGAGGATACCCGTACCCTGGGGCCCATGAGCGACCACCACCTCGGTACCACGCACATCCACACCGTCTGGGGCCGCGACCTGCCGCCCGCCCTCAGCATCCAGCCCGGCGACACGGTGACCTTCGGGACGCTCGACGCCTCGGACGGCGGGGTGGCCCGGCGGGTGGTGGCAGGGCAGGTGGAGGCGCGCGCCGAGCTGGCTGCCCTGGTCGCCGCCGACGCCTTCCCTGCCCGGGAGGGACCGCGCGGCCACCCGCTGACGGGCCCGGCGTTCGTGGAAGGGGCCGAGCCCGGGGACGTGCTGGTGGTCGAACTGCTGGACGTGCGGACCGCCCCCTGGGGCTGGACCGCCTGCCGCCCGAACGGGATCGGCCTCCTCGACGCCGTGCTGGCCGGGGAGGGCCTGCAACCCTACACCCACCTCTGGGACCTGCGCGCGGGTACCCACGCCGACTTCCGCCCCGGCATCCGCATCCCACTCGCGCCCTTTCCCGGCGTGTTGGGCGTGGCCCCTGCCGAGCCCGGCCCACACCCCACCGCTCCACCCCGTCAGGTCGGCGGCAACATGGACATCCGGCAACTCGTGGCGGGAAGCACCCTGTATCTGCCCGTCGAGGTTCCCGGCGCCCTCTTCTCGGTCGGTGACCTGCACGCGGCGCAGGGGGACGGGGAGCTGAGCGGCACGGGCATCGAGTGTGCTGGGCAAGTAACGCTTCGCTTCAACCTGGAGCGCGGCGCGGGGCTCTCTACTCCGGAATTCGTCACTCCAACCCACGGCGGCACGAGTCGGCGCTGGCACGCCACCACCGGCCACGACCCCGACCTGATGACGGCGGCCCGAATCGCCCTGCGCGCCCTCCTGCGCCGTCTTCAGGCACGCGGCCTGAGCCTGGAGGAAGCCTACGTGCTGTCGAGCGTGTGCGTGGACCTGAAGATCAGCCAGGTCGTGGACGCGCCGAATTACACGGTGAGCGCGTTCCTGCCGCTGGATGTGTTTGCGGAAGGCTGAAAGCAGAAGGCAGAAGGCGTCATTTGCCCTCTGCCCTTCGTCATTCGGCTTTTGCTACACCTCCCCCCGCGCGAAGTCCGCCATCACCCCCGGCGCCGCCGAGTCGAAGCCCACCACGTCGAGCATGTCTGCCCGGTTGGGGTCCGCGATGCTGAACCCGGTCGCCGTCAGGCCGACCACGATCAGGCGCGCGGGGAGGCCGGTCTTCTGGCGGTAGCGGTCGAGGGCGACGGTGGGGTGGACCTTGCCCGCCCAGGTCTCGTTGTCGGTGTAGACCATGAAGGTCTCGACCTTGACCCCGTTCTGGGCCGCCCACAGCATGGGCAGGGCGCAGTCGGTCGCGCCGAAGCTCGCGGCCTGGGCCTTGCGCATGGCGCTCTCCAGCGTGTCCCCCGGCGTGATGCCCAGCGTGCGGAACTGGTCCGCGAAGCCCATCGTCAGCGCCTGAGGCTCGGTGCGCAGGGCGACGAGGCTCATCGCGGCGGCGGCCATATGGGGAGTGAGTCCGGGCGTGCCCGCGACCTGGCCCCAGGTCATGCTGCCGCTCACGTCGAGTGCGAGCAGGTGCCGCGTTCCGGCGGGCCGCACGTTCCCGAAGGCCGTGTGGAAGGCGTCTTCCAGCGCGTCCACCACCTGGGGCACGGGCACCCACTCGCCCCCGCCCTTCACGCCGCGCCCCTGGCCGTACACCAGGCGGGCCTTCAGCGCGTCGAGGGGGTGGATGCGGCCACGCTTGAGTTGAACGGGATCGGTGATGCGCTCGATCACCGCCCGCGTCACCTCGGGGTCGTTGACGCTCAGCACGCCCACGCGCCCGAGGTTGCCCAGGTTGCGCAGCAGCCACGTCAGGCCGTTCGTCTCCATCGCCGCGCGGTAGACCTCCGCCCCGCGCAGGTGGGTGGGCACCGCCTCGATGGGCAGGCCGTACTCGCGCATCAGCCGCGCCGCCTCGGTGTCCGTCGCCGCGTTCAGGGCGAGCAGGTGGCCCTCGATCACGCGCAGGGCGGGGTCCGAGGCGCCCTCCAGCACGCCATTCACCATGAACCGCAGCACCGCGTTGCGGGCCTCGTCCGTGGTCTTGGGGTGCGCGAGGCGCAGGGCGTCGCGCATGTGCCAG
Organism: Deinococcus planocerae; assembly: GCF_002869765.1. NCBI lineage: Bacteria > Thermotogati > Deinococcota > Deinococci > Deinococcales > Deinococcaceae > Deinococcus > Deinococcus planocerae. The sequence goes on from NZ_PNOR01000004.1 coordinate 9,103, forward strand.
CCGTCGCGGGCCTTGTACTTCACGGCCCACAGCGCCAGGCGCTCCAGGGGCGCGTCCTCGTACACGCGCGCCACGCCCCGGCGGGTCAGGCGACCCCAGCCGCCCAGCGCGTCCGCGAAGGCCAGGAAGTGCAGCAGCATCGTGCCCGTGCGCGCCACCTCGGGCAGCGCGTTCCAGGCCGCCTGGCGGTCCGCCGCGTTCGGCGCCGTCTTGGCGATCAAGGCGAGCACGAGCAGCGCGGGGTCCGCCTTGGGCGCCCGGTTGCCGCGCACCACGTCCAGCGTCACGCGCAGGGCGGTGGCCGCGTCGCGCCCCACGAACTCGCGCACGAAGTCGGTGGCCTGCACCGTGTGCGCCCGCTCGCCCGCGTAGAAGGTGCCGCCGCCTACGCCCAGCACCAGGAAGCGGGTCAGGCGGCCCTCATCCGGCAGGGCATACACGAATCCGCCCGCGTTGTTCTTGACCTGTCGCGCGTCCAGGCGCTCGGTCTGCTTGCGGCCCTTCGGAGAGATGGTGTTCAGGAGGTTCTTCACGGCTTCGGCCCTCCTTTCAGGGGCGAGGGGGGGGAGAGGGACGCTGGGCTCGCCAGCGGCGACCGGGCACCGCGCTTGGTGCCGAGTGGAGAAACGGGCAGGGGTCGAACCTGCGGCCTCCCGGTTCGCCACCGGGTGCTCTTTCCGTCTGAGCTACCGCTTCTTGGGGTTATGAGGGGTGAGGCGGGCGGGACTCGAGGCCGTGACCCAACGTGCAAGGAGGTCGCCGCCTCGCTTCGGCCCAGGGCTCGGCGAGGAGAGTGCGAAGAAAAGAAGGTGGGAACGGGCGGGATTCGAACCCGCGACCTCTCGATCCGGAGTCGGTAAGCCTGGACCTTCGGCCCACTCATTTCGGCGAAACGGGGGGCAAGGGGTGGTCAGGCAAAGTGCTCTGTCCGCTGAGCTACCGTTCCCATGCTGAAAAAGAGTCTCTGCGCGGCGGGGCAGGACTTGAACCTGCGACCCAACGAGTATCGGTAAGCCTTCCGCTGCGGCCCGCCGTCCCCGGGGGCAAGGTGGTGTGGAAGGCAGGCGTTTGCTCTACCAACTGAGCTACCGCGCCGCGTCGAGACTGGTGGATGGGGTGGGACTTGAACCCACACAAACCGAAGTTTCCGGTTTTACAGACCGGCGCGACTCGCCATCGTCGCCGCCCATCCAAGTGGTGCTGGAATACGACGCCTTCCAGCGGGGCGATGTGGGGTGGGTGTCTGGAGTCGAACCAAGTTTCACCGAGAACCCTCGCGCGCCGGCCCGCCGTGCTTGACGGGGACAAGGGATGCGGAAGGGTTGAACACCCACCATGAGAGGTCGGGGAAGCGTTATCCTCTCGCTTCGGCTCAGGAGAACCAGGCGAGGGGGGCGGAAGGGGAAGCATTCCCCGTGGAGCAGGCTGAACGGAGTCGCACCGCCGTCTCCCCACTGGTCGCGGGCCGTCTTGCTCTTGGACGAAACCTGCGTGAGGGCTCAGGGCAAGGGGTGGGCCACGGGATGTGCACGTGCGCGAAGCACGGTTTCCTCGGGATGGTGAAGAATAACCGTTGCCCTTCGGCCCTGAGCGTTGGCGATCCCAGCGTGACGAGGGGGCCGCGTCACCCGGCAGACAACCGGGCACCTTGGCCGCCAGGGCGACGGAATCAGGGTGGGGAGACCGGGCAAGTGGGTGGCGCTGGGAGATTCTTTTCAAGAGAACCCAGCGTCTCCGGCCCGGTCGGCGGCGGCGCGGCGCGTGGCCTCGCCCTCACCTGGGGCAGAGTCTAGGGGCGGGGCCGGGCGGGGCACATTCGCCGCATGGCGCAGGGGAGAACTAGGCCAAGTGATGCAGGAGGCAGAAAGCAGAAGGCCGGAGACGCTTTCGCCTTAACCCCCCCGGCCTTCTGCCCTCGCTTTCAACTTTCTGCGTCCCTACTCAATCGTCACGAGGTAGTCGTACAGGTCCGGCCCGCCGGGGTGCGCCTCGACCTCGGCGTCCGGGAACGCCTCCCGGACGCGCCACGAGAGGGCCTGGAGGTCTTCTTGCGTCTTCTGCGGCCCGCCGAACACGGTGACGATCTCCTGGCCGCCGTAGCCCCGGCCCAGCATCTCCATCAACGAATCCTCGGGACTTCCGCCTGCTTGCACGAGTTCGTCGTCTTGCAGGCCGATCACGTCGCCCTCCGCGATCTCCAGCGTGCGCCCGTCCTTCGTGGTGATGCTCGTCGTGCGGCTGGCGCGGGTGACCTCGAAGGTGGTGACCCGGCGCGCGGCCTCCTCCATCTCGGCCTTGAGGCTCTCGGCGTCATCGCTCGCGCTGAAGGCGAGCGCGGCGCCCATCCCCTGCCCGAGGGTGCGGGTGGGCACGACGACCGCGCGGCCCTCCATCAGCTCCATCGCCTTTTCGGCGGCCATCAGCACGTTCTTGTTGTTGGGGAGGATCAGGACCTTCTCGGCGCTCACGCTGCGCACCGCGTCCACGATGTCCTGCACGCTGGGATTGCTGGTCTGCCCGCCGCTGACGATGCGCGCCCCGAGCGACCGGAAGAGCTTGACGAGCCCGTACCCGCTGGCGACCGCCACGAGGCCTGAGGGCGGCACCTCCTCCTCGGCCCGGGCGGCGGCGCCCGCCATGCCCAGAATCTCGGTGTGCTGCTCGGACATGTCCTCGACCTTGGTCTTGAGCATCCGCCCGTAGCGGCCCACCGTGGCGAGGAGTTCGTCGGGCTCGTTGGTGTGGATGTGGCCCTTGACGTAGCCCTCCGCCCCCACCACGAGCAGGCTGTCTCCGAAGGGCGAGACGAGTTCGCGGATCTCCTCGATGGGCTTGGTCGAGTCCGACATCAGGAACTCGGTGCAGTAGCCGAACTCCTCGGTCTCGAACCCCTCCTGCGCGTAGCTCGTGATCTCGGGCGCCTCGGGCAGCGCGTCGCCGCGCAGGGCCGCGAGCATCCCCTGCACCACGTACAGGTACCCCTGCCCACCCGAGTCGATCACGCCCGCCTGCCTCAGCGCCGGGAGCATCTCGGGCGTCTGGTCGAGGAGCCGCTGTCCCTCGAAGAGGGCCTGCTCCAGCACCGCGTCCACCGTCTCGCGCTCGCGCGGGCCCTCCGCCCCGTCGGCCACCCCGCGCGCCACGGTCAGGATCGTGCCCTCCACGGGCTTCATCACGGCGCCGTACCCGGCCTTCTGGGCGGCGCGGAAGGCGGCGGCGAGCGTACGCGCGTCCACGGCGGGCCGCTCGCGCACGACCTCCGCGAAGCCCTTGAGGAGCTGCGAGAGGATCACGCCGGAGTTCCCCCGCGCCCCGAGCAGCGCCCCGTAGCTGATCGCGCGGGCCACGGACGTCATGTTGTTCTCGTCGCAGGTGTCGAGTTCGCGCCGCACCGACTGCATGGTCAGGTGCATGTTCGTGCCGGTGTCGCCGTCGGGCACCGGGTAGACGTTCAGGGCGTTGACCTGCTCGCGGTACACGCCCAGCCAGTCGGTCGCCACCCGCAGCATCTGCGCGAGGTCGGAGGGTCGGAGGCTCTCGACATGCTCAGGCACGCTGCACCCCCACCGCGTGGACGCGCGTCGCCTTGAGGGTGATGCCCGCCTGGGTCCGCACGATGTGCTCCACCCGCTCCACGATGTTGCGCGCCACCGTGGGGATGCTCACCCCGTAGGCGACCACCACATACAGGTCGGCGAGGTACTCGGGCCCCTCGCGGCCAATCACCACCCCCTCGCGGGCGTTGGCGCGGCCCAGCACGCGCGAGAGCCCCTCCTTGAGGTTGGCGGGAGCCATGCCGACCACGCCCGGAACCTCGTGCGCCGTCAGGCCGATGAGAGAGGCGAGCGCCGCCTCGGTGATGTTGATGGTGCCAGTCACAGTAGAGGGCAGTATACGCGAGCCCCAGCGGACCCCCACCGATGCCTCGCTCCCAGCGCGCGAAGAGAGGCCCCCTCCGGACAGCCTGCCCAGCCGGGGTTCCGCGTTCTGCCTCGCCCCTTGTCCTGCCGAACGGAAGAAGGCCTTCCCAACGGCGCCGCACCCTGTTTCAGCCATGTTCCGCCGACGCGCGAAGTCGTCCCCCCCTCACACATGAAGAGGCCTTAATATGTCATTTTTGTGTCATACTTCTCAAAAAGCATGAGCATTCTGAGCGGACGAGCAGCTATCCAAGCCGACTCTGGCAAACGGACCTTTCGTGAGGCGACCATGATCAATCGAGGAGAGACCCAAACCAGGAGGGCCACGCGGGATCAGGGCGTCTCCTTTCACCTGTCAGGAAGCGCGGAAAAACTCGAAGGGCGGCTCCACGTCTCCATAGAGAAGCTCACCTCCGTGCTGTTCAGGATCATCGTCCTGCTGGCCCTGCTTAGTCTGTTTCTGGACATCTTCGACAGCCTCGCTCCGAACTTTCCCGGCGGTGGATGGCTTCACCACGCCTTCGACCTGGACGAGGAGGCCAACATCCCGACGTTTTTCTCCACAGGACTTCTGCTGCTGGCTGGGAGTCTGAGCCTGCTCATCGCGCGGGCGGGTGCGCGTCCGGGCCCCACCCCGTCCCGGGCCGGTTCGTGGCGGTTGCTCGGCGTCATCCTGATCCTGATGGGCGGCGACGAGTTGCTGATGTTCCACGAAACCCTGGGAAGTTTCCTGGACAAGCCCTTCCAAACTGCCGGTGTGTACGCCTGGGTCATTCCCGGTACGCTGGCGGTGCTGTGGTTCGTCTGGTCGTTCTCCCGGTTTTTCAGGAGTCTGCCGGGGATTGTCAGGAGGTATCTCATCCTCTCGTTCATCCTGTTCGTGGGCGGTGCCGTGGGCCTGGAATACGTGGAGGCCGTGAACCGCAAGGTGCAGGGCGAGCTTGGCCTCTCGGGGCTGCTGCTCACCAACAGCCAGGAGACCCTGGAGATGCTCGGCGTGGCCGTCCTCTTGAAGGGCCTCCTGATCTACATCCGGGACTTCCTGGAGTACCCCAAGACTCAGTTCGCCCTGCTGTTCGGCGATTGACTTGTCCCTTGCCCGCGCCCCCAGCCCCTGTGCGCTGGGGGTGCTTGATTGAAAGGGGCACGTAGCCCCTGCACAGCCTGCCGAGGCAGCCATAAAAAAACCCCGTCTAGAGCGGGGTTTGTGGTGCCGAGAGCGGGACTTGAACCCGCACGGGCTGGGCCCAGCCGATTTTAAGTCGGATGCGTCTACCGATTCCGCCATCCCGGCCCGGGGGGAGTATAGGGAAAAACCCCGCCGGGGGTGGCGGGGCCTGCGGTGGTGGAGGTGGGCGGAGTCGAACCGCCGTCCAAAGGTCCTTCCAGCGTGCGTCTACGTGTGTATCCCGCTCTTTGATTGTCGGGTCGCAGGCCACCAGCGGGCGGGTTTCCCTTGACCGTAGTTCCATTGGTTTTCGCCGTCAGCTATGGAACGTCGCCTGGGCTAGCCTTCTTTTTTTGCAGTTCGCGCCGCGCCAAAGGCCGGGCTAGGCGGTCACTGTCTCACTTAAGCAGCGAGAGCGTAGTTCTGGTTGCCAGTTAATGGCTTTGCCGTTTGTTTACGAGGCCAACGGCACCTCGACACGCAACATCACCTTCAGTTCCCCTGTCGAAACCGGGGCACCCCCAGCCCGAAAAGTGTACCAGAACGCCGCCCCGAGCATCCTGAGCCTTCCCACGATCTCTCCTCATGCGCAGAGGGCGGGCCGTCCGCCCATCCGGTTATTCCCCTCGCCTGAGGCGTCCGTTCAGCACCCGCCACTGCTTGCGCCCGTAGGCGTAGAGGGGGTGGGTCCAGCGCCCCGCGACCACCCCTTCGCGCAGGGCGGCGACCAGATCCCCGGGCGTGCGGATGAGCCGGAAGGGCGTCTCCACCCACGCCTCCCCGATGTCGCGCAGGGTGTGGGCGTCGCTCCCGGCACACTCCGGCAGGCCGCGCTCGCGCGCCCACGCGGCGGCCACCCGGTTCCAGCGGTGGCGCGAGAGGCGGGAGTTGAAGGTCTCCACGAGGTCCACCTGGTCCGCGATCCGCGCCGTCGCCTCGGGCCTCAGGCGGTAACGCTTGAGGGGGTCGAAGCCGTGCTGAAGCATCACCAGGCCGCCCTGCGCCTTGATCTCGCGGACGGTCTCCTCGGGGGTGAGCCCCGGCGGGACGCGTTCCCTCAGGAAGAGGCCGATCAGCTCGCCCTCGCGGGTGGTGACCTCCTCACCGGGGATGACGCTGAGGCGGTCGTCCAGCCCGAGGTCGGCGACGATGCGGGCGAGTTCGGGGCCGCCGCGCTGCTGGTCGTGGTCGGTGACGGCGATGACGCGCGTGTTTGTGCGCAGCATCCAGGCGGGAACGCTGCGCAGCGGCGTGCGGCAGTCGTGGCTGACCTCGGTGTGGGTGTGGAGGTCCAAACGCATGACCTGCACGCCGCCCCGGAAGACGACGTTGTTGATCGGGGTGGGCACGGTCCTAGCCTCCCTCGTTCGGCGGCACGAGGACCTGAAGGGCGCCCGGCCAGACCTCGATCCTCACGGTGCCCGTCACGCCCGGCTGCGCGGGCCGCACCTCGCCGTCGACGTGGAAGGCCTGCCCGACGTAGGGCACCTCGACCACCCGCGCCTCGTCGCTCAGGACGCTGGGCAACGCCTCGAACTCGTCCCGTGCCAGGGCCGCGAGGGAGGCGAGCATCCCGTCGCGTTGCTCCGCGTCCACCCGGATCACGTTCAGCCGCCCGTCGGTGGGATCGGCGGTCGTGGCGAGACGCAGGCGGGGGCCGGTCGCCCTGGTATTCATCACCTCCACGAGGGCGCAGGCCGCTTCCGGGTGTGCCTGACCGTCGAGCGTGAGGGCCAGGGGCGGCGGCTCGAAACCGCGCAGGGTCGAGGCCAGCGCCTGCACGGCCCGCAGCGGGCTCTTGCCCCCTTCCGGGTCGTACTCGGCGAGCACGTCGGCGAAGGCGCCGCAGCCGCACGCCTCCACGAAGCGGTCCTCGCCCCAGGGGGCCGTCACCCGCCCGAGGTCGAACGGGACGGTTCGGGCCCGCCCATACCGGGCGAGCACGTCCGGCGGTGCCCCCTCGATGCCCAGCGTCCGCCCGATGTTGTTCGCGGTGCCCATCGGCAGGATGCCCAGCCGCACGCCCCCCTTTCCGGCGAGGTGCAACGCCACCGCGCGCACCGTGCCGTCCCCACCCGCCACGAAGACGGTGCCGCGCACGCCCTCCAGGGCAGAGGCGAGGTCCGCCTCGTCGTCGGTGGCGCGGTAGACGGGCCGGTAGCCGAGCCCGTGCAGCGCCTCCACGAGGAGGTCGGGGCTGGCGTGCTCGCTGCCGCCCGCCCCCCGGTTGAAGATCAGCGTGGCGTCCGTCACGTCCGCGCCCGCCACCCGCGGAGCCGCCGGAGAGTCGAGGGTCATGGAAAAACTGTAGCCCACCGCGCAGGAAGCGCGACAGCAGGCCGCCGGGGGAGGTCAGGGGTACTCGGCGAGCAGCGGGCGGTGGTCGCTCCCCGCCCCGGGCAGGACGCGGGCGCGGGTGGGCGTCAGGCCGCGCGCCATCAGGTGATCAATGCGCAGGAAGAGACTGGGGAAGGTCCAGCCCGGGCCGCGCCCGGCGACCCCGTGCGCGTCCGGGCCGAAGGTCCCACGAAGCTGGCGGTAGATCGGCCCGCGGGGAGGAGTGTTCAGGTCGCCGCCCAGCAGGAGCGGGCCCGGCTGCCGCGCGGCAATCTCCGTGAGGAGGGCCACCTGCGCCGCCCGCACGTCCCGGGTGCGCCGCACCGTGGCGAGGTCGCCGCGCAGGGCGCTGGAGACGAGGACGGTGCTCAGGTGGGCGTTGACGACCCTCACGTTCTGCCCCCGCCAACGCACCTCGGTTTCGAGGAAGGCCCGCCCGCTGCCTGGGACCGGGTGGGTCCGCGTGGCGAGCACGGGCAGGCGCGTCAGGGTCGTCACCTCCCGCGCCGCCGTCACCCGGTAGCCGGGCAGGGCGGCGAGCAGCTCGGGCCCGAAGCCCGGCCTCACGAAATTCGTCTCCTGAAGCAAGATCACGTCCGCGTCCGCCGCCCGCAGCGCCCCCGCGATCTGGCCCGGCGTGCCCAGCGTCCCCCGCGCCACGTTGTAGGTGACGACCCGCAGCGTGCCGCCTTCCTGGGGCCGCCAGTGGAGGAAGCCCGCCCCCGCCAGCGCGAGCAGCGTCCCCGCCCCGGCGACGCCCACGCCCCGCCGTCTCCACACCGTCCAGGCCAGCACGAAGGGCGCGGGCAGCACCCACCCCACCGCCGGGAGGTAGGCGAGCAGGAGGGTGGGCACCGTCCGCTCGCCCACGAATTCCCCGAGGAGCCACGCGAGGGCCACGGTCAACAGGTACGCCCACGCCAGCCGCATAGAAGAAGCCTCTGCTCCGCAGCTTTGCAAGTCTCACCCGGAGGCGAGAGGCGTCATCGGAGGAAAGGGGGAGGCGGGGAGCCTCAGCGGTACTCCGCCGCCCGCACCTGCGCCTCCTCGCGCTGGGCGAGTTCCTGGCGCTGCACCTGACCGATGGCCTCGGCGAGGGCGTCCTTGAGGTCCGTCAGGCCGATGTTCCGCAGGGCGCTCACGGGCACGCCGCTCAGCCGCTCGCGCTCGCGGTCGAGCGCCTCGGGCCCTGCGGCGTCGGCCTTGTTCAGCGCGACGACGGTCGGCATGTCGCGGAAGCCGAGGTCCTCCAGAATCCGGTTCACCGCCTCGTAGCGGGTGTCGGCGCCGGGGCCCGCCGCGTCCACCACGTGCAGGAGCACGTCGGCGTCCCCGATCTCCTCCAGCGTGGCGCGGAAGGCGCGGGAGAGGTCCTTCGGCAGGTCGCGGATGAAGCCCACCGTGTCGGTGAGGACCACCGGGCCCACGCCCTCGATATACCCCTGGCGGCTCGTCGGGCGCAGGGTGGCGAAGAGCTTGTTCTCGGCGAGCACCCGGCGCGGCTCCTCGGCGGCGTGGGTGAAGGCGTTGAGAAGCGTCGACTTGCCCGCGTTGGTGTACCCCACGATGGAGACCACCGGGATGTCGTTGCGGGCGCGGCCCTTGCGGCGCTCCTCGCGGCGGACGGCGACGCTTTCGAGCTGCTTTTCCAGGAAGGAGATGCGGTCGTTGATGCGGCGGCGGTCGAGCTCCAGCTTCGTCTCACCGGGACCGCGCGTGCCGATGGAGCCGCCCGCCGCGCTGCCCGCACTGCCGCCGATGCGCGAGAGTTGGGCCCCCGCGCCGAGCAACCGGGGCTTCATGTACCGGAGCTGCGCGAGTTCGACTTGCAGCCGCGACTCCACCCCCTGCGCGTGCAGGGCGAAGATGTCGAGGATCAGTTGCGTGCGGTCGAGAATCTTGAGCCCGGTCGCCGCTTCGATCTCCCGTGCCTGGGCCGGGCCGAGTTCCTGCCCGAAGATCAACAGGTCCGCGTCGAGGTGGTACGCCCGGCTCGTGAGTTCTTCGAGCTTGCCCGCGCCGACCAGGGTGCCCGCCTTGAGGTGGCGGCGGTAGACGAGTTCCCTGTGCACGACCTCCGCCCCCGCCGTGCGCGCGAGTTCGGCCAGCTCGGAAAGCCGCTCCTCCGCGTCGAACTCGCCCTGGTCGATCTGGACGAGGATGGCGCGCTCGTGGTCCTTTTTCGCCTCGCGGGTGCGCCCGGCGCGGGCCATCTCCTCCTCCAGCGCCGAGACCTGCGCCCCGAGGTCGAAGCTGTCGATCTGGAAGCTCGGCACCGGGTCGAGGATGCGCCAGTCCTCCTCCTCGCCGACTGTGCCGGGCGGGGTGAGGTGCGCGGTGTGGACGAGCCCGGGCTGCCCCTCGTTCCGAACCTCGATGGCGCTCACGGCGTCGAGCCGCCTCAGGAAGAGGGTGGAGAGGTCGCCCTTGCTCAGCCCGCCGCCGCGCGGGTGCGTGTGCAGCAGGTGGAAGCCCGCCAGCCGGTTCTCGCCGAGGCGGAGGTCGGGCAGTTCGGCGCCCTTCGCGTCCGCCACCGACACGCTGATCACGCGCCCGCGTCGGTCGATCAGGACGCTGACCTCACGCCGCACGTCGTCCGAGAGTTCGGCGAGGTTGCGCGCGAGTTCGGGCGAACCCACCCGCCCCGGCTCGATGCGGCGGCGGTAGAGGTTGCCCAGGGACTTCAGTTGCGCCGGGCGCAGGCCCGAGGTGTTGCCATGCACTTTATCGATAGGGAGTCACTTCCTTTTGCGGGTCGTGGGAGGCGGGATGTGGGTTGCCGGACATGCAGGCCGGGCCACCCGGAAAAAGTCCGCGCGGCGGGGCAGGGGAGCGTCCTGACATTGCCCCCAGTTTAGCCGAGTCCGCGCAGGGAAGGTGTGCCTTTACTTAAGAAAGTTGATCACGGTACGCTCAGCTTAGGGGGAGGGGTGGGCGTGGTGCATCCGCCGGGTGGCTTACGCGCCGCGTTCGTGGTCGGACAGCGCCTCGGCGAGGGTGTGCCGGGCAGCGGCCACCATGACGGGGTTGGTGTGGAGGTAGTACGCCACTTCCACCACCGCGACCGAGAGAGCCCAGCCCCGGGCCCGCGCCCAGGTCGCCTCGTCGCAGGACAGGGCGGCGCGGAAGACCTCCCTGGCCTCGGCGTCCAGCATCCTCCAGGCCACGGCCAGTTCGCAGGCGGGGTCGCCGACCTGCAAGGCCCCGAAGTCGATCACGGCGCGGAGGCGACCATGCGCGGCCAGGAGATTCCCGGCCTGAAGGTCCCCGTGAATCCACACGGGCGGGCGGTCCCAGGCGGGGGCGCGGAGGGCGTGCTCCCAGGCGGCGGTGATGGTCCCCGCGTCGAGGTCCCCGGGCAGCCGGGCGATGTGCTCGCGGGTGAAGGCGTCCCGCGTGGCGAGGGGCACGCCCCGGCCAAGCGGTTCGGGAAGGGGTCCGCCCGCCGGGTCGATTCGCTGGAGGGCCAGGATGAACCCGGCGAGGTCCACGGCGGCCTGATTGGGGTCGGCGAGACGTGCGGGTGTGGCGTTCTCACCGGGCAGCCACGTGTAGACGCCCCACGGCCAGGGGTAGCCTTCACCCGGTTCCCCCTTCGCCATCGGCACCGGGAGGGTCAGGGGCAGGAGGGGAGCCAGCCTCGGCAGCCAGCGGAACTCCTTGTCGATCTGCCCGGTCGCCCAGTGGATGCGCGGGAGCCTCACCGCGAGGTCGTCCCCCAGCCGGTAGATCGCGTTGTCCGTTCCCGCCGACTGGACGCGGCTGAGCGGAAGGTCGGCCCAATGCGGGAACTGCGCCGTCAACAGACTGCGCACCAGCGCGGCGCTCGTCTCCACCTCGCCCTCGTGCATCTTCCCGGTGTTTGGAGGCTTCGTCATTCCCACGAAGGGTAAGCGTCGGCGGGGCGCAGGCACATCGGTCAACGTGCCTACGGCCCCCGGGCCATCCGCACAGCCTTCCCGTCGATCCTTCCCCAAAAGCCGCCGCCCCCGACGGGGAGGTCAGGGGCGAGTCGGCGGCTGTGCTTTGGCGAAGAGGGTGGGATTCGAACCCACGGTAGCCTTGCGACTACTTCGGTTTTCGAGACCGACCCATTCAACCACTCTGGCACCTCTCCGCGTGTGGTTGCTACCGGCGCGGGGCCGGTGGGCAGTCGGGAGTGTAGCACGTCCGCCGGGAAGGTGGGGAGGGGGGAGGCGCTACAGTTGACCGCGTGACCGTCCCGCCCGCCGCGCCCGATCCCAACCTCCCGCCGCAGGGCCCGGCCTCGCCCGCTCCGGCTCCGGCCCCTCGCCGCTCGCTGCGGGTAAACACCTTGATCGTGATGGCGGGGACGCTGGGGTCGCGGCTTTCCGGGATCGTGCGGCAGCAGATCATGAACCTCTTCGGGAACACGCTGCTCGACGCCTTTCTGGTCGCGGTACGTATTCCCAACCTGTTGCGGGAACTGCTCGCGGAGGGCGCGCTCGTCAACTCCTTCATCCCGGTGTACAAGACGCTGGACGCCGCCGGGCGCCGGGCGCTCGCCTCGGCCTTTAGCGGCGTGCTCATCGCGGTCAACCTGCTCCTGATGGCGCTGGGCATCCTGGCCGCGCCGTGGATCGTGGACCTGCTGCTGGCGGGGCAGTCCAACGTGGACCGGGCGCTGGCGATCTACATGACGCAACTCGTCATGCCCTTCCTGATGCTGATCAGCCTCGCGTCGGTGGCGATGGGACTGCTCAACGCCGACGAGCACTTCCGCGAGAGTTCTTTCGCGCCCGTCGCCTTCAACCTCGCCTCCATCACCGCCCTGTTGCTGCTCCCCGACACGGCGACATGGCTCGCCTTCGGGTGGCTGATCGGCGGGGTGGCGCAACTTGTCGTGCAGCTTCCGGCCCTGCGGCGGTTCGGGCTCCTGCCCACGCCCGCGCTCGCGCGGCACCCGGCGCTGGGGCGCGTGCTGCGGCAGATGGCCCCCTTCACGCTGACGGCGGGGGCGCGGCAGGTCCTCAACGTCTACGTCACCCGCCTGCTGAGCAACGGGCAACTGTTTCCGGCGGGCACCCAGGCCGGGTACGCCAACGCCGAGGCCCTCTTTACGATGGTCAACGGTCTTTTCGTGGTCTCGCCTGCCCTCGCCCTCTTCCCGCGCTTCTCGCAGCACGCCGCCGAGAAGAACTGGCTGGAGTTTAAAAACCTCACCGTGCAGGCGATCCGCACCACCACCTTCCTCGCCGCGCCGATGAGTGCCTTGCTCGTGGCGCTCGCCCCCTATGCCGTCAGCATCTTCAACCTGCGCCCGGAGTTCGACGCGGCGAGGTTCGCGGCGGGCACGGGCATCCTGCGGGGGTGGGCGCTCGCGCTCGTGCCGTGGGCGGTCGTCACCCTGCTGCTGCGGACCTTCTACGCCCGCGAGCGGGCCCGCGAGGCCGTGACGGTCAGCGCGCTGGGGTTCTTGCTGGAGGTGGCCCTGTACCGCCTGCTCGTGCCCAGGTTCGGGCTGCTGGGCTTCGGGATCAGCACGACGCTGAGCGGTCTGCTGATGTCGGGGGCGCTGATCTTCCTGTACCGGCGTGCTCTGGGCTTTCCCTCGCGGGCGGTCGTCTCGCACCTGATCCGGGTCGTGCCGCTCGCCCTCGTCGCGGGGGGTGTCGCCTGGCTCGTCTCTCGGCTGATGCCCGCTCCGGGGTTCGTCGTGCCGGGGGTGGTTGGGCTGGCGGTGGCGGGTGGGGTCGGGCTGGGGGTGTATCTGGTCGGGGCGCTGGCGTTGCGGATGCCGGAGGTGGCAGGGGTGGTGCGGCGGTTGAGGCGGTAGGGCGGTGGAGGTGGAAGGCGTTACCCCCACCCCCTGCCCCCTTTGGGGGTAGGGGGAGCGGCGCTGCGCTGGGCAAGGACAAAGGGGCGGCGCGGGGGGTCGGGTCTTTCTACACGCAAGGTTTGATTTTGTCGCGTCCCAGCCACTACCCCACCGTCTCGCTGCGCGAGCAAGGCGTGGCCGTGGGCCAGGAGCGTTCAGCCTCTGCCACTGATGGGGCGTTCGGATCGACGTTTTGAAGGAGCAAAAGCTCGCGCTCTTTGCCCCTCCCCCCCTGTGGGGGACTGGTACAGCTCGCACCGCGAGAGGCTGGGAGGGGGGTTGTCGGCGACTCCACCGCCCCTGACTCACCTTCCCGAAGGCCACACCCTTACCTCCCCACCCCCAGCAACGAGTACGCCAAGAGCGCCAGCTTCTCCCGCAGCAGGTAGCGGGGGTCTGGTCGGTCGCTGAGCGGGCTGGGGCTCGCGTTCGCGTTCATGCCGAGGGCGTGCGCCAGGGCCAGGGCGCGCGGTGCGTGGGCCTCGTCGGTCACGAGGGTGACGGGGGTGTGGGGGGGCAGGGACGCGCGGGCATTGCGCAGGTTCTCCACCGTCGTGCGGCTGCGTGTCTCGGCAAGGAGGGCGGCGGACGGCACGCCTTGGCGGTGCAGGTACGTCACGCCGACCTCGCCCTCGCTGTGGGGGTCGCCGGGCTGGCGGCCTCCCGTCACCACGACGGTCTGAATCCCGCCCGCCCGGTAGAGGCTCAGAGCGTGGTCGAGCCTGCGCTGGAAGGCGGGGCTGGGTCTGCCCGCGTACTGGGCGGCGCCGAGGACCACCAGGACGGGGTGGGGCGGCTGGGCGGGGGGCACGCGCGCGCCGGGGGCCAGCAGGAAGGCGGCCACCAGCAGCCCGGAGAGGGCGAGCGGCAGCAGGGGGAGGCCCGAGCCCGTGGCGCGCATCGCGGCGAGCCTAGCACGGAGAAAAGGCGGCTGGGTGGGAAAGAATAGGCTGGGAGGTTTCGGTGACATGCGGCGCCGTACCGTGCGGGGGGCTGTGCTACGCTCCGCGCAAGTTTTTCAGGGGAGCCTTCGTTATGTCCAGAACCCTCGTGATCGTCGAGTCGCCCGCCAAGGCCAAAACCATCGAGAAGTACCTCGGCAGGGGGTACGCGGTGGAGTCCTCCATCGGGCACATCCGCGACCTGCCCAGGAGCGCCGCCGACGTTCCCGAGAAGTACAAGGGCAAGGCCTGGGCCCGGCTCGGCCTCGATGTGGAGGACAACTTCAAGCCCCTCTACGTCGTCTCGCCCGAGAAGCGCCAGCAGGTCGCCAAGCTCCGCAAGTTGGCTTCCGAGGCCGACGAGATCATCCTGGCGACCGACGACGACCGCGAGGGCGAGAGCATCGCGTGGCACCTCTACCAGGAACTCAAGCCCAAGGTGCCCGTCAAGCGGATGGTCTTCCACGAGATCACCAAGGACGCCATCCAGCACGCGATCGCCCACCCCCGCCAGATCGACACCAACCTCGTCGAGGCGCAGGAGGCCCGCCGGGCGCTCGACCGCCTCTACGGCTACGAGGTCAGCCCCGTCCTGTGGAAGAAGGTCGCCCCCAAGCTCAGCGCGGGCCGGGTGCAGTCGGTGGCGACCCGGATGCTCGTCGAGCGCGAGCGCGAGCGGATGCGCTTCGTCAGTGGGACGTGGTGGGACCTGCTCGTGACGGCGGCGACGAGGGGCGGTGAGACTTTCCCCGCCCGCCTCACTGACGTGGAGGGCGTGCGGCTGGCGACGGGCAAGGACTTCGACCCGCTCACCGGCAAGGTGAAGAAGGGGACAGAGGTGCGGCTGCTGGACGAAGCGGCGGCTCGTGCCCTCGCTGACGGCCTGACGGGGCAGACGCTGACCGTCACCTCCGCCGAGGAGAAGCCCTTTACCCAGCGGCCCTACGCGCCCTTCATCACCTCCACCCTTCAGCAGGAGGGAAGCCGCAAGCTGGGCTTCGCCGCCACCCGCACCATGCGCGCGGCGCAGCGGCTGTACGAGCAGGGATACATCACCTATATGCGAACGGACTCGACCAACCTCTCGCAGGAGGCGATCAACGCGGCGAGAACCCAGGTCAAGGCGATGTACGGGCAGCCCTACCTCAGCCCCCAGCCGCGGGTATACGCGAAGAAGGCGAAGAACGCCCAGGAGGCCCACGAGGCGATCCGACCCGCCGGGTCGAGCTTCCGCACGCCCGAGTCCTTGCGCGGCGAGCTGAGCGGCGACGAGTGGCGGCTGTATGACCTGATCTGGAAGCGCACGGTGGCCTCCCAGATGGCGGACGCGCGGGGCCGGAGCCTGCGGGTGCGCCTGGCTGGCAAGGCGACGGGTGGGGAAGAGGTGGGCCTGAGCGCCTCGGGCCGCACCATTGACTTCCCCGGCTTCCTGCGTGCCTACGTCGAGGGCCGCGACGACCCGAACGCCGCATTGGAGGACCGCGAGACGCCTCTGCCCCCGCTCAAGGAGGGCGACCACGTGAATGCCGAGTCCGCCAAGCCGGAAGGCCACGAGACCCAGCCGCCCGCCCGCTACACCGAGGCTTCACTGGTGCAGACGCTGGAGGGGGCCGGTATAGGTCGCCCCTCCACCTACGCGAGCATCCTCGGCACCATTCAGGAGCGCGGGTACGCGGTCAAGAAGGGGCAGGCGCTTGTGCCCACCTGGACGGCCTTTGCCACGTCCGCGCTGCTGGAGCACCACTTCGGGCGGCTGGTGGACTACGACTTCACGGCGCGGATGGAGGAAGACCTCGACGACATCGCGGGGGGGCGGGCGCAGCGGGTGCCGTACCTGCGCCGCTTCTACCTGGGCGAGAACGGGGAGGGGATGGCGCTGCGGCCCCTGATCGACTCCAAGATGGGCGAGATCGACGCGCGGGGCATCGCCACCATCCATGTTCCCAAGCTCGACGGCTCGGGCATCGAGGTGCGGGTGGGCCGCTACGGGCCGTACATGCAGCGGGGCGAGGAGAAGACCAACCTTCCCGACGACCTCGCGCCGGACGAGTTGACTGCCGAAAAGGCCGCCGAACTCATGAGCCGCCCGACCGGCGACCGGGTGATCGGGACAGACGAGGCGACCGGGCATCCCGTGGTTGCGCGTGCGGGTCGCTATGGGCCTTACGTCACGCTAGGCGACGGCAACCCGCCCATTCGCTCGGCGAGTCTGTTTCCTGGCGACGACCTAGGCACGATCACCGTAGAGCGGGCCCTGCGCCTCCTGAGCCTCCCGCGCCTCGTGGGCGTCTCTGAGGGGGAGGAAATCTGGGCGCAGAACGGCAAGTTCGGGCCGTATCTCAAGCGCGGCAACGACAGCCGCAGCCTCGCCGCCCACGAGCAACTGTTCACCGTGTCGCTGCCCGAGGCCGAGGCCCTTTTCATGCAGCCGCGCTTCCGGGCGAGGGGTGCCGCCGCCGGTCCCCTGAAGACCTTCGAGTACGAGGGCCGCGCCCCCGTCCAGCTCAAGTCGGGCCGCTACGGGCCTTACCTGACGGACGGCGAGCGCAACGCGACCCTGCGCAAGGGGGAGGAGGAAGGCAACCTCACCGCCGAGCGTGCCCTGGAGATTCTGGAGGAGCGCGGCAAGGAACCCAAGAGCAAGGCGGGGAAACCGGGCCGCAGGACGGCGACCGCGAAGGCCAGCGGGACGAAGGCGAGCGGTGCGAAGTCCACGGCCCGCAAGAGTACGGCGGCCCGAACCGCAGCGCCGAAGACTCCTGCCCGGAAAGCCCCCGCGAGCAAGACCAGCACGAGGAAACCCGCTGCGAAGGCCACTCCAACCCGGGCCAAGGCTCCCGCCAAGACCGCCCTCACCTGGGCCGACCTCAAGCCGCACCTCGGCGTGCTGAGCGAGCAGGAACGCGCCCTCGTCACCGCCACCCGCGACCAGGGCCGCAAGGTGGAGGAGGTCGCCCTCACCCTCGGCCTCGACGTGAAGAAGGCGAAGGGTATGGCGCTCCAGGCGAGCAAGAAGCTCAATCAGGCGGCGCGCGGGGAGTAGCTTGCCAGGACGCCTGCCCCTCCAGCGCAGGCCCCCGCCCCAGACCCTGCACCTCGCGCGGCTGGCGCAGGGCACGCCGGGCGAGTGGGTGGCGCTGCCGGGCGGCCTCCTGCGGGTCCTCGCGCTGGGGGGCAAGGTGGACGGCCCCGCGGCGGCGGGCTGGCTGACCTGCCTGACAGGCGAGGCCATCCTCGACCTGCCGGAGCGCGAGTTCGTCCGCCTGCGCCCTGCCGAGACCTACCGGGTCACGCCGGGGGAGCCGTGGACCGCGCTGCCCGTGCGGGAGGGAACAGTGCTCCTCCTCGCGCCGGACGGGGAGCCAGAGCGTTTGACGAAAGAAGAGTTGTCACCCTGAGCGGAGCGAAGGGTCTCGCCTACAGCTTAGAGTTGTTTCGCTCCGCCCCGCTGCGCAGCCTTGCAAGTCAGCATGACCTCGTTGGTTGTGTCCAACAAGTCAATACCGCTCCCCCTGAATCGCGCCTTCCGGGACGCTTGCCGCCCCCTCCCGGTGCTAGCGTGACCCCATGACCTCCGGTGCCGAGCCCCTCCAGAAGGCCGCCTCCGGCGAGCGCCTGAACGCCGCCGAGATCGAGGCGCTGTACCACCTCCCGCTGCCCGAGGTGGCCGCCGTCGCCCACGGGCTGCGTCTGGAGCGGCGCGACCCCGACGTGGTGACTTTCCTGATCGACCGGAACATCAACTACACCAACGTCTGCAATGTGGGCTGCAACTTCTGCGCCTTCTACCGCACCCGCCGCCAAAAGGACAGCTACACCCTCGATTACGAGGAGATCAGCGCCAAGATCAGGGACCTGGAGGCGGTCGGCGGCACCCGCATCCTCCTCCAGGGGGGCGTGAACCCCGAGTTGGGGCTGGACTACTACACGGGGCTGCTGCGGCACGTCAAGGCGCACCACCCCACCATCCGCATCGACGCCTTCTCGCCGGAGGAGGTTCTCTTCATGGAGAAGACCTTCGGGCTGAGCCTCGACTCGCTCCTCAACACCCTGATCGAGGCGGGACTTGACGGCCTGCCGGGCGCGGGCGGCGAGATTCTGGAGGACGAGGTGCGTCAGGGAGCGGCCCCCGCGCGCATCCGCTCGGATGACTGGTTCCGCATCATCGACGCGGCGCAGCGCAAGGGGCTCTACACGATCTCGACGATGGTGATCGGCTTCGGGGAAACGTACGCCCAGCGCGCGGCCCACCTCCTCAAGATCCGGGAGCAGCAGGACCGGGCGAACGCGCTTTACGGGGGCAACGGCTTTTCGGGCTTCGCCATGTGGACCCTCCAGACCGAGCACACGCGCCTCCACGGTAAGGCGCCCGGCGCGACCGCCCACGAGTACCTCCAGCAGCTCGCGGTGGCGCGCATCGCCCTCGACAACATCCCCAACATCCAGGCCTCGTGGCCCGCGCAGGGCTTCAAGGTGGCGCAGGCGGCGTTGTATTACGGGGCGAACGACCTCGGAAGCACCATGCTGGAGGAGAACGTGGTCTCGGCGGCGGGCGGGCACGGGCGGCACAGCGCCACCGTGCGCGAACTCGTCCGCATCGCTGTGGACGCCGGGTACACCCCCGCCATCCGCAACAGCCGCTTTAGAATCATCGCCTGGCCGGATGCGGACGCCCTCCTGAACCGCGCGGAGACGAACCCGGAGGCGGAGCGGGCCGTCGGAGCGGTAGGGCAGGTGGAGGAAGCGGGGCAGTTCCCCGCCCAGCCTTTACCTTTAAGGTGAAGTAGTTAACAATGGGTGCATGTGCTGTGGGTTGACCGGGCGTTTCCTCCCGCTGATGAACGGAGGAGGGGAGGACCCGGCCAGACGGGTGTCGTCTTTCTCGGGGGAGGGCCTTTGCTCGCGTTCGTAATTTGCGAGGCCCTGGACGGTAAGGCGTGGCAGGCGGAGGCACGGTTTCTGGTGCGCTCGGCCCGCGACCTGCGGGCGCTGCTCGCCTCGGCGGGGCTGGGCGACCGGGGTCACGAGCCCGACGTGAGCGTGACCGTGCGGGGTGACCTGCTCATGGAAGACCGCCGGGTCAGCGGGCGCACGGTGCTGACCACGGAGGAGGTCGTCCGGCTCGCGGAGATGGCGGAGCCGAACGAGCGGGCCCAGCTCCTGGCCTGGCACGCCTTCGCGCAGACGCTGGAGGACGCCGGACGCCCCGCGCGGCTGATCTTCTGGTTCGTGGGGTGAGGGGAGAGGGGACCTACGCCGCCCCGTCCATCCGCTCATCCACCCGCGCCCGATGTTCGAGGTCGTCCAGCGCCTGCTCGTAGAGGTCCTGGCCGAGGGAGGGCACGACGGCGAGAAAGGTCGCGGCCTCCTCCAGGGTGGCGTGGAGGCTGTCGTGGTGCCAGCCCGGCCCCTCGGCGATCAGGCGCACCCCGCCGGGCGCGAGGAGAAAGCGCACGCGTCCCTGACCCGTCCGCGTGTCGCTGAAGTGCCGGGCCGTGTTCATGTCCCCAGCTTAGAAAGCGGGCGTGAGCCCCACATCGACCAAAATGATGAGGCGTTCAGGGTGGGGGCGGGCATCATGGGTCCGTGAGTTCCCTCCCTCCCGTCGCCGTGCAGCCCGTCTCCGGGGCAACCCGTTCCGCCGTCCTGGCCCTGCGCGTTCACCCCCGGCAGGCGGTCTTCAGCGGCGAGATGCCGGAGTTGCTCGCCCAGGCCGAGGCCGACCCCCGCAGCGTGGCGATGTGTGTTCTCGAAGGTGGGGAGGTGGTCGGGTACTTTCGCCTGGACCCCACCCCCGGCGCCGTCGCCCGGCGGGACTTCGGGCCGGGCAGCGTGGGGGTACGTGCCTTTTTCATCGACCGGGAGCGGCAGGGGCGGGGGCTCGGCACGGCGGCCATGCTCGCCCTTGCCGCGTGGCTGCGCGAACACCGTCCCGAGGTGCGGCGCGTGATCCTGACGGTGAACTTTAAAAACCCCGCCGCCACCCGCGCCTACCGCGAGGCGGGCTTCGTGATCCGGGGGGCGCCGTACCTGGGCGGAAGTGTGGGGCCGCAGCACGTGATGGAATTGGAGCTGGGGGAGCTGGGGCGCTAACCCCGCAACAGGGCCCCCAGGCTCGTCCGCATGAGGAGCCGCACGAACCTCACGCGGAGGGATTGATGCGGGGAGCGCGGCGTGCCACCGGGGTGGGCCTGCGCGTGCAACTCGCGGGAGGGCTCGGGGTCGAAGGAGGGCGTACCTGACGCCAGCGCCGACTGCGCCACCCGCAGCGATGAGGCGTGCCCGGGGTGGAGTTCCGGCAGGGCGTCCCAGGCGTGCCAGCCCACCTCGCGTGCCTCCAGGGTGGGCCGGGGCTCGCCCTCCGCCTCCATATCGAAAATGGCCGTGACGATATGGAGGCCGTGCCGAGCACCCGAGTACCGCGCGTCGAGCAGCCCGAGGAGACGATTCGCCCGTCCCCGCAGCCCCACCTCCTCGAACAACTCACGTTCGGCTGCCCCGGCTACGGTCTCCCCAACGTCCGCCAGGCCGCCGGGCAGGCCCCACAATCCGCTGTCCGCGCGGCGCATCAGCAGCACCCGGTCCCCCCGCGTGACTACCGCCTCCACGCCGAGCAGCGGCGACACGTGGGCGAGGTTCCTGAGGTATGCGTCCCTGACCTCGTTCAGACGGGCGGGGCTGTCCTGCGCGGCCAGCTCGGCGCTCAGCATCAGCACGCGGCGGTAACGGTCCAGGTCGTAGGGGTCGCGGACGTAGGAGAGGCCCAGGAGCGCCAGGGCGCGCAGCTCGTCGGCGATGAGATGAGGGTGGGTCACCCGGCCATCTTGGCCCTCTCCTTGCTCATGAAGCGGCGTGCAGGGGCGCCTCACGGCTCTGGACCTTTCCCCCCCCAGACTCTTGGGCGATGAGCACCCGGATCGCCGGTCAGAAAGTTCTCGCCATCGTCCTCGCGGGGGGCAAGGGCAGTCGCCTTGCGCCGCTGACGACCGAGCGGGCCAAACCCGCCGTGCCCTTTCTGGGCACCTATCGCCTGATCGACTTCACCCTCTCCAACCTCGTGCACAGCGGCGTGCAGGACGTGTGGGTGATCGAGCAGTACCTCCCGCACGGCCTCAACGACCACCTCTCGGGCGGGCGCCCCTGGGACCTCGACCGCACCCGGGGCGGCCTGGTGGTGATGCCCCCCTTCTCCAGCCCCGAGAACGAGGACGGCGAGTTCGCCCAGGGCAACGCCCACGCCCTCGCCCAGCACGCGGCCCTGATCCGCGAGTTCGGCCCCGACGTGGTGCTGGTGCTCAGCGCCGACCACATCTACAAGTTCGACTATTCGGACCTCATCCGCGCCCACGCCCGGCACGGCGCGAGCGTCACGATGGTCACCACCGAGGTCGAGCCCGAGCAGGCCACCCGCTTCGGCAACGTGCGGGCGGGGGAGGACGGGCGGGTCACCGAGTTCGCCTACAAGCCCGACGAGCCGCTGGGGGGGACGGTCACCGCCGAAATCTTCGCCTACGACGCCGGGGTGCTCCTCGACACCCTGGAGGAACTGGAACGGCAGGGTGACCTGGGGGACTACGGCGAGGAGTTGCTGCCCGCCCTCGTCGCGCGGGGAGACGCCTACGCGGTCCCGCTGGAGGGGTACTGGATGGACGTGGGCACCCTCGACGCCTACCTCCAGACCCACCGCGACTTTCTCGACGGCCTCGGTTTTCCCCTCGACACCCGGGACTGGCCCTTCATCACCAGCAGCATCTCGCGCCCGCCCGCCCGGATCGAGGGCACGGCCCGCCTCGACGACGCCTTCGTCTGCGGCGGCGCCGTGATCGCGGGCGAGGTGGTGGGCAGCGTGGTGGGTCCCAACGCCGTCGTGGAAGCGGGGGCCGTCGTCCTCGACAGCATCGTGCAGCCGGGGGCGGTCGTGCGCGCGGGGGCTAGGGTCAGCCGCGCCATCATCGACCTGCACGCGACGGTCGGGGAGGGGGCCGAGGTCGGTGCCCGGGAGGGTGACCCCACCGTGGTCGGCGCCCACGCCACCGTGGAGGCCGGGGCGAGGGTCGGCGGCGGCTTGATCGTCGAGCCGCGCGAAACCGTGCGTGCCGGGCAGGAGGAGGAGGTCGTGTCCTCGGCGAAGAGGGACGCCCGGGCGGGGAAGTGACCTCCACCCCGGCCACCTTTGCGCCGTCCCCTTCCGGGTAGACTGCCCGGCTGAGATGAGCGCCGCCCCCCGCCCCCCCCACACCCTGTCGGTCGCCCCGATGATGGACTGGACGGACCGGCACTGCCGCGCCTTCCACCGCACCCTGACCCGCCGCACCCTGCTCTACACCGAGATGGTGACAACGGGCGCGATCCTGCACGGCGACCGGGAGCGGCACCTGGGCTTCGGGGAGGCCGAGCACCCGGTGGCGCTCCAGCTTGGCGGCTCCGACCCCGCCGCCCTCGCCGAGTCTGCCCGTATCGCCGAGGACCGGGGCTACGACGAGGTGAACCTCAACTGCGGCTGCCCCAGCGACCGGGTGCAAAGCGGGAGTTTCGGTGCCTGCCTGATGGGCACGCCCGACGTGGTGGCCCGTGGCGTCGAGGCGATGCGCGGCGCGACCACCCTCCCCGTCACGGTCAAACACCGCATCGGCATCGACGACCTCGACAGCTACGAACACCTGACCCGCTTTGTTTCCACGGTCGCCGGGGCAGGCTGCGAGACCTTCGTCGTCCACGCGCGCAAGGCGTGGCTCTCGGGCCTGTCGCCGAAGGAGAACCGGGAGATTCCGCCCCTCAGGTACGAGGTCGTGCGGCGAATGAAAGAGGACTTCCCGGGGCTGACCGTCGTGCTCAACGGCGGCGTGTTGAGCCTCGAAGCCGCCTGGGATCATCTCGCCTGGGCCGACGGCGTGATGATCGGGCGGGCGGCCTACCAGGACCCGTACATCCTCGCCACCGCCGACCGGGACGTGTTCGGGGAGGCCATGACGCCGCCCACCCGGCGCGAGGTCGTCGAAGCCTTCCTGCCCTACGTCGCGGCTCAGTTGGAGGCGGGGCAACCCCTTAACCGAATGATGCGCCACACCCTCGGCCTCTTCGCAGGCCAACCCGGCGCCCGCCACTGGAAGCGGACGCTGAGCGAGCAGGGCCACCGCCCCGGCGCGGGGTTGGAGGTCGTGCGTGAGGCGCTGGCGGAGGTGCCGGAGAGCGTGCTGGACGCTCGACCAGGGGTGGGGGAGGCTCAGCCCGCCTGACCTCTACTCCTGAAGCCGCACCGGAGCCGGATTCTTCCCCGCCCGCCGCAGCACTACGCCCGCGACGAGGGTGCCCAGCAGGCTGAACACGGCGGAGAGGTAAAAGGCCGCGCCGGGCTCGTTGAAGGTGTTGCCGGGCCTCGTGAAGTAGGCAAAAACGCTCGTGGCGAGGATCGGGCCGACGATCCCCACGAGGCTGTTCACGCTCGTCAGCGCCCCCTGCACTCGGCCCTGCTCGCTGGGATCGACCGTGCGGCTGATCAGGCCCTGGATGGCCGGACCCGCGATGCCTGCAAGCGCCCCGAGCAGGATGGAGGCGTAGAGCGTCGCGTCCGTGCGCGCCGCCCCCAGCAGCACGTACTGCCCGACGCCGAGCAGGAGACCGGTGATGATCGCGCCCCGCTCCCCCAGCACCCGCATCGCCGTCCCGACGAGCCCCGCCTGCACGATGGCGGAGAGCAGGCCGATGACGGCGAGCGCCACCCCGTTGTCCCGGGGCGTCCACCCCAGCACCCGCTCGGTGAAGAGGACCCAGGTGCTAAAAATGGCCTGCTGCGCCAGCCCGATCAGGATGAAGGCGGCGGCGAGGTTGCGCACCAGCGGGTAGCGCCCCAGCACCGTCAGCGGCGCGAGGGGGTTGAGCACGCCCCGGCCCGGACGGCCCCCGCGGTTCTCCGGCGCCAGCGACTCCGGCAGGACGAAGAAGCCGTACAGGGCGTTCAGGAGCGCCAGCCCCGCCGCCACCAGAAAGGGCAGCCGCAGGTCGATGTCCCCCAGCACCCCGCCCAGCGCCGGGCCCAGGATGAAGCCCACCCCGAAGGTCGCCCCCAGCAGCCCGAAGGAACGCGCCCGGTTCTCGGGGGGCGTCACGTCCGCCAGGTAGGCGTTCGCCACGGTGATGCTCGCCCCCGTCATCCCCGCGATGATCCGGCCCAGCAAAAGCCACCACAGGTTCGGCGCGAGCGAGAGGAGGATGTAGTCGAGGCCCATTCCCGTCAGGCTCGCCAGCAGGACCGGGCGGCGCCCGTAGCGGTCGGATAAGGCCCCCAGGATCGGCGCGAACACGAACTGCATCAGGGCGTAGACGGCGGTGAAGAGGCCGACGAACTGCGCCCCGGAAGTATCCGACCCGGCCAACTGGGTCACCAGGGGCGGAAAGACCGGGATGATCAGCCCCAGCCCCATCACGTCGAGCAGCACGGTGAGCAGGATGAACACGAGCGCGGCGGGACGGCGGGAGGCGGGGGGAGCGCGCATCCGGGCAGTCTACGGCGGAGGCCGGGAGGGGCGGTAAGCCATTTGAGCGAGGCGTGTCTTGAGCTTGGGCACAGAGAAGGGCCGCCGAGGCACCCTCACCCCGGCCACCCTCCCGTCCGGCCTCAGCGCGTGAAGTCCGGCTCGGCCTCCAGCCCGCGAATCCACGCCGCGATCAGATCGATGCACGCCTTCACGTCCCGCGCGTCCACCATCTCGTTGGGCGAGTGCATGTAGCGGGCGGGGGCGCTCACCACCGCGCTCGGCACGCCCGCCCGCGCGAGGCTGAGGGCGTCGCCGTCGGTGGCCGTGGAGTGCGGGTTGGCGCTGAGGGTGTAGGGGATGCCCTCCGCCTGCGCCGCGGCGATCATCTGCCGCCGGATGACCGGGCTCGTCCGCGCGCTCACGCTGAGGTTCGCACCCGAGCCGAAGGGCTTCACGCCGCTCCGTTTCTCGCTCACGCCGGGCTGCTTCGTCTCGTGGGTGAGGTCCACAGCGACCCCGGCGACGGGGTTCAGGCGGTAGCCGCTCACCTGCGCCCCGAAGAGACCGATCTCCTCCTGGCTCGTGCCCACGGCGACGACGCGGTGCCTCAGCTCCGTCCCGGCAAGGGCCCGCAGCGCCTCCAGCACGATGAAGGCCCCCACCCGGTTGTCGAGCGCCCGGCCCACGATTCGCTCGCCCACCAGGACCGGCCCCTGGTCGATCACGCCGACGGTGCCGACCGGGATGCGGGCCTGCGCCTCCTCCCTGCTCAGGCCCACGTCGAGCCACAGGTCCTCCATCTTGCTCGCCTGCTTGCGCTCCTCGGGCTCCATCAGGTGAATCGCCTTCTTGCCCACCACGCCGGTCAGGTCCCCCTCCGGCGCGAGGAGGCGGATGCGCTGGCCCACCAGAACCTGCGGGTCCCAGCCGCCGACGCCGACCACGCTGAGCAGGCCCTCGTCGCCCACGTAGCTCACCATCAGGCCGATCTCGTCGAGGTGGCCCATCAGGGCAATCGTGGGCGCATCCTCCGGTCCCAGCTCGGCGTACACGTTGCCGAAATGGTCTTCCGACACCCGGGCGAAGGTCTGCGCCTCCCGCTTCCACACGTCCGCCGCCCGGCGCTCGGAGCCGCTGGGCCCGGCCTCGCGGAGCAGGGCGAAGAGGAAATCCTGATTGATTTCAACCATGCGGGGAAGTCTACGCCACGCGGCTATGCTGCCCGCATGACCCATCCCCCCAGACCGGACGCCGACCCGGCGAGCCTCACGCCCGACGTGCGGGTCACTGTGGAGGTGCAGCACTTTCCGTCCCACTCGACCCCAGAACGTCAGGTCTTCGCCTACGTCATCCGCATCGAGAACCACAGCGGCGAGACGTGGCAACTCCTCGCCCGCCACTGGGACATCGTGGACGCCTCTGGCCGCGAGACGGTCGTGGACGGCGAGGGCGTGGTCGGCCAGCAGCCCCTGATCGCGCCGGGCGGCGTCTTCGTGTACGACTCCTTCGTGACCGTGCAGGACACGCCGGGACGCATGGGCGGCCACTACGTCATGCAGGACGCCTGGGGAGAGAGGGCGCGCGTGCCCATCCCGCCCTTCGTGTTGGAGGTGCCGGGGGAAAGGACGCTGAATTAGGAGGAGGTTTTGGGGGCGACTGTGGTGATGTGTGAATACAGCGTCAGCGGTCGGCGGGCGGCATATCGCACGCGATGAGCGACCACGGGCACTCCCAGCGGGCCGGGTTGGTCGAGAACCCGCAAGAGGAAAGCAGGAGAGCCAGAACGCCGAAGGCCAGAACGCGCCGCTTCATGGGAGCATCCTGGCAGGCGAACTCTTACTGAACTCTGCTTTCCTCACGCCTGCGGCACCTCCAGAGGGGGCGGAAGTGCCGGGGGAGCGGACGCTGAATAAGATGCCTGCTCGGCGAGAGCACGCTAGGCTCAGCCATGCGGGCGTGGCGGGCGGGACCGACCTTCCGGCGGCTGTGGCTGGCGAGCACGAGCGCGAATATCGGGGACGGCATCGGCAGGGCGGCGCTGCCGCTGCTCGTCGCGTCGGTCTCCCGCGACCCCATCGTCGTCGCCAGCCTCTCCGCTTTCGCCGCGCTGCCCGGCTTGGTATTCACGCTTCCCTTCGGCGCTCTGATCGACCGTCTCGACCGCCGCACCCTGCTCGTGCTCGCGCACATGTCACGCGGCTTGCTGCTCGGTCTGCTCGCCCTCGCCGTCTTGACGGGGCACCTTCACGTGGCCCTGCTGTACGGGGTCGCCTTCGTCCTCGGCACGGCGGAAACGCTGGCGGACGGGACCGCCGAGACCCTGGTGCCGTCGCTCGTCGGCAGTGATCACTTGGAGGACGCTGGCGGCGCGCTGTACGCCACGAGCGTGACGAGCAACGAGTTCGTCGGCCCACCGCTGGGGGGGCTGCTGTTCGCCGCCTTTCCCGGCCTGCCGTTTCTCGTGAATGCGCTGAGCTTTCTCGGGAGCACGGCCCTGATCTCGACCCTGCCCAGTCGCCCCGCGCGGCGGGGAGTGATGCGCGAATCATGGTGGCGCGAGGTCGTGGAGGGCCTGAGGTGGCTGTGGTCGCACGCGCTGCTGCGCTCCGTGGCGCTGCTGATGGCCCTCACGACGCTGCTCGACGCGGCAGTGTTCGCGCTGTTCGTCCTCTTTGCAACGGCGCTCCCCGGCGTCGGTCCGGTGGGCTACGGCCTGCTGCTCACGGCGGGCGCGGTCGGGCACATCCTCGGCAGCCTGCTGTCGCCGTCTTTCTCACGGCGCTTCGGGGCGGGGCGGACCGTGCTCGGCTCGGTGTTCGTCCTGGGGCTCGTGTACCTCGGCTTGAGCCTCCTTCACGCGCCGCCGCTGCTGGCCGCGTTGTTGGTGATCGACGGCCTCAACCTGGGCTTGTCGGGGGTCGTGAAGGTGGCGTTGCGTCAGCGGCTCGTGCCCTCGGAACTTCGCGGGAGAGTGGGCGGGGCGTACCGATTCATCGTCGCCGGTGCGGCCCCGCTCGGCGCGTTGCTGGGAGGGGTGCTCGGCCAGACCCTGGGCTTGCGCGGGACTTTTGCGATGGCGGGTGGGCTGGCCCTCGTGGTGGCGGTGCTGTTCGTGGACCGCGTGAACAACCGGGCGGTGGCCTGCGCCCAGGAGCGGGTGGACGGACAGACATCTGCTTCCGCGTGAGTGCCGGCGGTGGGTGTGGGTGCCTGTTCCCCCTTCGTGCTGGAAGTGGTGGGGGAGCGGACGTTAAGTTGAGAGACGGTAGGCTGCACGGGAAATGTTTTACCTCTCAAGAAAGTATTTTGGATGAATTTCGTGACTTTCAAAGAAAAGCCGGTGGAGGATTCATTGAAGTCTCCTTCCAAGACCCTCACCCACTTGCCGTCAAGGGAATACAGTAGCTTTCCACTCTCGTCTATATACAAGGTAAGAAGCTGATCTAAAATTCCTACTGGTATAATACGGGAGCCCCACCGCATCTCCCACCTTGAGATGTAGTCCCGGGTATCATCAGCGTATAAACAATTGAACAAAATAGAGTGTTTTATGAATGGGTGACAGAGCATGGGAAGTTGGTCGAAATTTAATAGGAAGACTTCTGCTATTCCAAAAATCGTCCAACCGCTTTTTCTGAAATATGCACGCTGTCTCGACAAGTCAACTTTTCGTTCGGGGGTCCATCCATTTTTTCTCAAAGCATGGAGTACATCTGGATGACTTACCGCGAATAGGGGTTGACGGGGAGGGGACAAAAATGCGAAAGGGACGGTGCTTATGGGCCGTCCCGACCTCAGTGTACTCCCGATCCCCGACGCTTTTCGACACCTCGCGGCGTGGCTGAGCCCGCAGATGCCGCCCAAACTCGTCCACGCTCACGAGAAAATAAGCGATGGCGAGTTGGTCGCAGTCGCCCTCCTTCAGCGGCTGCACAAGGTGCCGTACTTCAGCCGCTGGTGGCGGCTGGTCAAGCTCAACCCCTTCCCTCACTTCCCCTCGGAGGTACAGGCCAGGGTGAGGCTGAAACGACTCCTGCCCGTGATCGAGGGCTTGGCGAGCGAAGTCCAGAGGCTGGACTTCGCGGTCATCGACTCCGAACCTCTCCCGGTCTGCACCTTCAAACGCGCGCCCCGCTGCAAGTTCAAGGGCGCACGACACGGCTTCAGTACCTCCGGCATGGTGTATGGCTTCAAGCTCCATGCCTGGACAGCCCTGAACGGCAAAGTCGTCAAATACGATCTGCGCCCGGCCAACGAGCACGATTTCACCGTGGGCTGCGCGATGAACCACGACTGGCCCGCCTATGGCGGGCCAAAACTCATCGGGGATAAGGGCTACCAGTCGGGCACCTACCTCACCCCACCCAAGAAGAACGCCAAACAACCGGACCCGCGTTGGAAGGCGGAAGACGGGGCGGCACGCAAAATCGTTGAGTCGGCGTTCTCCGCCCTGGTGACCATGGGACTGCGCTGGGGGCAGGTCAAGACGCTCGTCACCTTGCGGCTCAAAGTGGCGCTCATCGTCCTGGCCTACAACCTCAAATTCCGCGACCTCAGCCCCTTAGCCTGAAACCTCCCCACCAGCAACCCCTATTCGCGGTGACTTACAGGCGGAAGCAGCATGTCGGCTCATCCTGAAGCGGCTGGATAGAGATATGGAATCTTTCTGCGCCGGTTGGGTCGAGGGGTCCCCTCACGCCTGCGGCACCTCCGCCTCCACCAGCGTCCCGTGCCCCGGCTCGCTGAGCACCCGGTATTTTCCCCCCCGGCTCTCCACCCGCTCGCGCATCTGCATCAGGCCGAGGCCCCCGGCGCTGCTCACCCGGCCCGAGACCTGGGCGGGGTCGAAGCCCGCGCCGTCGTCCTGCACGCGCAGGGTCACCCGGTCGCCGCCGTGCAGGGTGACGGTCACTTCCCGGGCGCGGGCGTGCTTGGCGACGTTGTTCAGGCTCTCTTGCAGGATGCGGAAGACGACCGCCTCGTCTCCCGGCGCGAGGTGAATCTCCCCCGTGATGTTCAGCGTCGTGCGGACGCCGTTTTGCTGCCCGAAGTCCTCCACGTAGCGCCGCACGGTCTCCAGCAGCCCGTACCGTTCGAGGTCGATGGGCCGCAGCGCGAAGATCGAGCGCCGCACCTCCTTGATCTGCTCGCGGAGCAAGGCGGTCGCGGCGCGGACCTCGGCCTCCGCCCGCTCGGGGTCGGAGTGCAGTTGCCGGGCCACGAGGTCGAGCTTCAGCGCGCAGAAGGCGAGCGACTGGGCCACTCCGTCGTGAATCTCGCGGGCGATGCGGGCTCGCTCGTCGCTGATCGCCAGTTCCTCGGAGTAGAGGTAGGCGCGGGCATTGCGCACGCCCAGGGCCGCCTGCGCCGCCAGCAGCGCGAGCAGCGGGACCCGCGCGTCGGTGAAGGCGTCGGGCCGCGCGTCGCCGAGCACGAGGACGCCGACCAGCCCCTCCTCGTCGCGCATGGGGAAGCCGAGCGCACTCGCCGCGCCGGGGAAGACCTCGGCGGCCTCCTCGGGAGTGGCGCTCAGGGGCGTGTCCGCCTCCGCCACCCGCAGCGCGAAGGGCGGGGCGAGGGTGCCGCCGCCCATGCCCTCGCCGGTGGCGTCCTGTCGGTATTCGAGCCGCAGCACGCCGTCCTGGTCGCTGAGGTACGCGGCCCGCGCCCCCGCCCGCACCCGCTCGGCCATATTGCGGGTCACCCGGGCGAGCAGGCGTCGCAGGTTGCGCTCGGCGCGGATGGACTGGTCCACCGAGTACAGGGTCATCAGGTCGAGGGTCCGTTGCCGCGCGGCCTCCACCCCGGTCGCCACCTCTGCCGCGAGGGCCTGGGCGAGGGCCTCCGTCTCCGGGCCGGGCGGCGTCTCGAAGTGCAGGGCGAGGGCGCCGCCCCCCGGGATGCTCACCTTGAGGGGGTGGAGTTCGGCGCTGGGCGTGGACACGGGCCCCTCTCCCCGCGCCGTGCCGCTTAAGCCCCCGGGCACGGTCAGGGTGGCCTGAACCGCTCCCGTCGTCCGCACCGCTCCCCGCGCGGCGACCTCCACGACGGCGCCCATGTCGGCGGCGCCGCTCAGGTCGCGCATGAGTTCCTGCACCGCCTGAAGCCGCCCGTGCGAGGCCCGCAGTTGCCCGTACAGGTCGCGCAACTCTCGCTCGGCCCGCTCGCGCGCCCGGGTCCCCTCCGCGATCCACTCCACCGAGAAGAAGGTCACCGCTGGCCCCACCAGCCCGTAGAAGAGCAGGTGCGCCCACACCTCGCGCCCGGCGTCCCGCAGCCCCGCGATGAAGTACTCCACCACCGCCACGACCAGCACGATCAGGGGCGGCAGGACATTGCGCACCAGCCGCACCCGGTCGGACAGCGGCACCTCGCGCGGCTTGGGCGGCGGCGCGGCGGGTAAGGAGGCGGGCAGGTCCGTCATAGGGACAGTGTAGGGAGGGGCGGAAGGAGGCGCCGTGATGGGATGCTCAAGTCAGGACGGTGAAACCTGTTTGGTCCAATGTTCCCAAGTGCGTGTAATCCCCTGAGTCGAACCCAACATAGACCGCGCATGAGGCAACCTGCGTAAGAGCGACGGGGTTCAGAGCCTCAAGTGCGTGACGAACAAGGATTGCGGCGATTAGCAGCCCAACCTCGTAATCATTGTCGTTGCCGCTCGTTTGAGCTAATCGCTGAAAAATATCGGTGGAGAGATGTCGGCCCTCTGGCAGGTAGTCGAGTTCCGGCTCCGAATCGTCCCATCTGCTTGCTCCACCAACGTAGAGGTTTAGGGGCTCGGTGTCATCTTCTTCGGCAGTATTGAATAGACCGAACCAGAGAACTTCAAGACGTGGAGGCGGGTCCGCAATCAGCACCGCGTTCAGCCAATGCTGTGCATCCAAGATGGCCTCATTCAAAGGCAGGGCGAGGAGACGTGTGTCCTCTGGTGTGTCTCCGCCCCCGCGAAACTTAAGCAAGTGTTTCAACGCCTCAGCCGGAGGTAGAGGCAGCCGCGCAAGACGCTCGACTTCGTAGAACAACTCCGCCATTTCAGGCATCTTGATCCACCTTCCCCTCTGTGTCAGGGCCCACCACACCTCTTCTCGCCGCGTCCTGCACCTTCCACTCCACCTGGCGCAGGAAGCCCCGGAAGAGGCGGCTCTCGGCGCTGCTCATCAGCGCGCGGTCGAGCATGGTGCGCCACAGTCGCAGCGTGTGGCGGGCGCGCACGGCGTCTGTGTAGCCGATCAGGTGCATCGTCTCGTGGAGGTGGCCGTACAGCGCCTCCATCTCCTCACGGGTGGCGGTCTTGCGCTCGCCCACGGGCACCTCCTCCTGCGCCTGCAAGAACTCGTAGCACACGAGGAGCACCGCCTGGGCGAGGTTCAGGCTCGCGTAATCCCCGGTGGGCACCCGCACCGTCACCTGACACTGCTCCAGGTCGGAGTTGACGAGCCCCGTCTCCTCCGGCCCGAAGACGAGCGCGGGGGCAGCGGCGGCGCGGACGAGCGGGCGCACCTGCGAGGGGTGCCGGGGCGGGGCGAGGTCGGCGCGCACCCGGGCGGAGGTGCCCACACTCACGTCCCGGTCGGCCAGCGCCTCGCGCAGGGTGGGGTAGACCCGGGCGCTCCGCAGCAACTCCTCCGCGTGGACGGCCATCGCCACCGCCTGACCGTCGAGGGGGTCGCAGCGCGGGGCGACGAGGCGCAGGTCGCGCGCCCCCATGTTCAGCATCGCGCGGGCGGCGGCCCCGATGTTACCGGGCGTCTTGGGGGAGACGAGGACGACGGCGAGGTTCACGCCCGGGATGCTAGCGCGCGGGACATAGAGTGGCCTATGGACCTTCTCGACCGCCTGCTCGGGCATGACGCGTGGACCACGGGCCGCCTGATCGAGCAAAGCCGAAGCCTGACCGACGCGCAACTCGACCAGGAGTTCGACCTGGGGTGGCGCACTGTCCGGGCGACCCTCGGCCACATCATCGGGAATATGGAGGTCTGGACGAACCTGATGAACGGTCTACCGGAGCGGACCTTCCCTGAACCCGCCGAGCGGTGGCTTACGCTCGACGCCCTGCAAGAACGGCTGGATACCGTGGCCCCCCGGCTTGCCGACCTGGCCCGCCGCATTCAGGCGGAAGGGCGGCTGGACGACCTCTGGACCTTCCGCGCGAACCCTTTCGTTCAGTTCACCTTTGGCGGTGCCCTCGCCCACGTCGTCACCCACTCGATGCACCACCGCGCGCAGCTCATCCACATGCTGAAGAGGCTGGGCGTGCCGGACGTGATCGAGGGCGACGTGCTGAGCTGGGAAGAATCGAGAGCCGGGGCGAAACTTTAGCTGCCGCTGCCTCCCTCTCAAGCAAGCCTCAAGGTGCACCACGTCCCCTCCGCCCTAGCCTGGGCCCATGACTGCCCCTGCCCCCCACACCGTCCTCTTCCTCCACGCCTACCCCTTCTCCGGCGCGATGTGGGACGACCAGCGCGCGGCGCTGGAGGCGGAGGGCTTTCGCGTCCTCACGCCCAATCTGCCCGGCTTCGGGGGAGAGCCGGGGGCGATCACGACCCTGGAGGACGCCGCCCGTGACCTGCTCGCCACCCTGCCGCCGGGTGAACCCCTCGCCGTGGTGGGCCTGAGCATGGGCGGCTACCTGGCGATGGAACTGCTGCGGCAGGCCCCGGAGCGGTTCACCCGCGTGGTGCTGGCCGACACGTCCCTGCGGACCGACGGCCCCGAAAAGACCGGGGACCGCCGCGATCAGGCCGACCGGGTGGAGGCGGAGGGCCGGGACTTCATCGTCCACGCCGCCGAAAAGGAGCACTCGCCCGCGACCTTCCGCCGGGTGCGCCCCATGATCGAAACCGCCACCCGCGAGGGGATCGCCGGGGCGCTGCGGGCGATGGCCGTGCGGGGAGAACACCGCGACACCCTGCGGACGCTGGAGGCGCCCCTCCTCGTCCTGGTGGGCGAGGTCGACGAGATCACGCCCACCGAACTCGCCCAGGAGATCGCCGACGCGGGGCGCGGTGAGCTGCGGGTCATCCCGGAGGCCGCGCACCTCTCCAACCTCGACAACCCGGACGCCTTCAACGCCGCGCTGCTCGGCTTCCTGCGCTAGCCCTGGCCGCGCGGCTGGAGGTGGGCATACAGGGCGAGATACTGCCGCGCCGGGCCGTCCCAACTGAAATCGAGTTCCATCCCGCGTGCCATGCGCTCCTGCCAGCCCCCGGGGTCGTCGAAGGCGGCGCGGGCGACCCCGCAGGCCGCCGCGAGCGCCTGCGGGGTCGCCTCCCCGAAGCGGAAACCCACGTCGTGCGGCACGGTGTCGGCGAGGCCGCCCGTCTCCCGGACGACGGGCAGGGTGCCGTAGCGCATGGAGATCATCTGCGAGAGGCCGCACGGCTCGAAGCGGCTGGGCATGGCGAAGGCGTCGGCGCCCGCGTAGATGCGGTGGGCGAGCGGCTCGTTCATCCCCTGCGTGAAGGCCACCCGCGGGTGCAGCGCCCAGCCCTGGAGCGCGGCGGTCAGCAGCGGCTCGCCCCCGCCGAGGACGACCACGTTCCAGTCCTTCACGAGGTGGGGCAGCGCCTCGATCAGGAGGTCCATCCCCTTCTGGTCGGCGAGGCGGCTCACCGTGCCCAGGATCGGGAGGTCGTCGAGGCGAAACTCCGCCCGCAGCGCCTCGGTGTTCGCCCTCTTCCCCGCCGGGTCCGCGTACGGCAGGATGTCGGGGTCCGTTCGCGGGTCCCAGCGTTCCTGGTCGAGCCCGTTGATGATGCCGCTCAGCCGCCCCTCCACCGTCAGACGGACGAGCAGGCCGTCGAGCCCCTCCCCGTACCCCG
Source organism: Deinococcus planocerae (assembly GCF_002869765.1). Classification (NCBI taxonomy): domain Bacteria; kingdom Thermotogati; phylum Deinococcota; class Deinococci; order Deinococcales; family Deinococcaceae; genus Deinococcus; species Deinococcus planocerae. The sequence goes on from NZ_PNOR01000004.1 coordinate 43,607, forward strand.
GGGTGGTGATCTCCTGCGCGTAGGTGGGGCTGACGGTCGTCACGTGGTCGGCGAAGGTCAGCCCCGCCTTCATCAGGTTGAGGTCGCCGTAGAACTCCACCCCGTCCGGCCCGAAGGCCGAGTCGGGCAACCCCGTCCACCCTCGCGCCTCCGCCAGGTTCCAGCGCCCCTGGTACTGGAGGTTGTGGACGGTGAAGGCCGTTCGCCACCCCGTGAGGCGGGCGTGCGCGACGACCAGCCCCGCCTGCCAGTCGTGCCCGTGCAGCACGTCGGGGGTGACCTCCAGGACCTGAAGCACCGGCAGCACGGCCCGCCCGAAAGCGCAAAACCGCCACACGTCGTCCGGGTGGTACAGCCCGGGCCGCTCGAACTCGGCGAGCCCCACGAAGAGGAAGCGCACGTCGCCCTCCCGCAGTTCGCCGACGCGGACCGGGCCCACGCCGGGCACCTCGCCCTGCCAGATTTCAAGCGGCTCGCCGCTCAGGCTCGCGTACCACGGCGACACGACCGTCACCTCCGCGCCCAGCCTCGCCTGCACGGCGGGCAGGGCCGCCAGCACGTCCCCCAGCCCGCCCGTCCGCGAGAACGGGAACACCTCCGACCCCACATGTACGGCCCGCATGGTGGGCATCCTACCCGGCCCGGGCCCCTGAGCCGAGCGGTTTGACAAGGCGCGAGGAGCGCTGGTACACTTCCCCTCGCTCGTAAGGGGGCGCCCCTGAGCCCTGGGCTCTTAGCTCAACGGTCAGAGCAGTCGGCTCATAACCGATTGGTTGCCGGTTCAAATCCGGCAGGGCCCACCAACCCAGCAGGCGGCACGGGCGGTTAGCTCAGCGGTAGAGCATTCGCTTCACACGCGAAGGGTCGTAGGTTCAAATCCTATACCGCCCACCAGACAAGCCTCGGCATGGCCGGGGTTTTCTCTTTTGCACCTGGCCAAAGGGATGCCCCGGGACCTGGAAGCCGGGCCGCGGTCCGGCGCCCCGTGGGGCGGGGGGAGTGTCCCCGCACTCTGGACGAGGTGTTCCCCAGCAGGTGTCCGCTGTCCCCCGAGCGGGAGGCCGAACTCGGTGGATGGCCTACAATCCTGGCTTTTCCCGTATGCTTGCGCACATGAGCGCCGTGATCCACCTGCAAGCCCTGGGGCTGACCGAGTACGAGGCCCGCGCTTACACGGCCCTGCTGGCCCTCGGACGCGCCGTTCCAGCGCGGGTGGCGCGGCAGGCGGGCATTCCGAGGCCCAAGATCTACGAGACGCTCGAGCGGCTGGAGGGCCGGGGGCTGGCGGCGCGCGTGGGCCAGAACCCGCTGGAGTACGCGCCGCTGAGTGCCCGCGAGTCCCTCGCCCGGGCCCGCCGCGCCTTCGACGACCGCCTCGGCGCCCTCGACCGCGACCTCTCGCGCCTCGCACCCGACCCGGCGCCCGAGGCGGTGTACCACCTCTACGGCGAGGCGGCCATCCGCAGCCTGTGCGAGGACCTGACCCTGAACGCCCGCCGCAGCGTCTTCCTCGCGGGGGAGCCTGCCCTCGCCGACCGCCTGGAGCGCCTGACCCCGCGCGGGGTGGAGGTGCACCGCGCCGCCCTGGCCGGGCTGCCCATCATCGCCGCCGAGGGCCAGCGTGCCTTCCTGCTCGCCCGCGACGGTGAGGCGGCCCTGATCGCCCACTTCATTGAGGAGGGCGGGGTGGGTGAGGCGCACGGAGTGCATACCCACAACCCGGTTGTGGTCCACCTGATCGAAGGGTACGTGCGGCTGGCCGCTGAGCGCACCCCCGCCGAGGCGCCGGTGGGCCGTTGACAAGAGTGAGAAGCGCTGTTAACCTACCGGAGCCTTCGGGGCTGTGGCGCAGTTGGGAGCGCGTCTGAATGGCATTCAGAAGGTCAGGGGTTCGAATCCCCTCAGCTCCACCAAGGACGCCCCGCTTCAGCGCGGGGCAAACTTCTAGGCGATGTAGCTCAGCTGGTTAGAGCGAACGACTCATAATCGTTAGGTCGACGGTTCAAGTCCGTCCATCGCCACCAACAGGGAACCCGGCTGCGTGCGGGGTTCTTTCCCTTTGTTCCCGGGGAAGGAACGACAATTCGGGCACTGGCCGGACCTATGCTCGCCCCATGACGTCCCTTATCGTCGGTCTGGACCACGTGCAGGTCGAGGCTCCTGCCGGGTGCGAGGCGCGGGCGCGGGCCTTTTTCGGGGCTTTCCTGGGATTGCCCGAACTTGCCAAGCCAGAGGCACTTCGCTCCAGGGGCGGGGTGTGGTTCGGCCTGCCGGACGGGCGGCAACTCCACGTGGGCGTGACGCCCGACCTCGTGCCGCGTGAGAAGGGGCACCCGGCGCTGCGATGCGCGGACCTCACGGCCTTCCGGGCCCACTGCGAGGCGCACGGCGTTCCTCACCGCGCGGACGACGAGGCGGGCGTGCCGCGCGTCTTCCTGCGCGATCCCTTCGGCCACCGGCTGGAGGTCGTGCATGGGGGGACACGAAAGCGTCCCCGCCGACCCTGCCCCCTGAGGCGCCCGCCTAGAATGGGCCGCATGACGGACACCACCCCCCGCCGCGCCGAGGTCGAACGCGACACGCTCGTGCGCTGGCTCAACGAGTACCTAAATGTCGGCGCCTACCCCGACGCCAGCCTCAATGGCCTCCAGATCGAGGGCACGCCGGTCATCCGCCGGATCGCCGCGAGCGTGGACACCAGCGTCAAGACCCTTCAGGACGCCGCCGACGGCGGGGCCGACCTCCTGATCGTCCACCACGGGCTGTTCTGGGGCAGGCCCCTGCCCGTCGTGGGACCCCACCGCGAGCGCCTGCGCACGGCGATCATGGCCGATCTCAACCTCTACGCCGCCCACCTGCCCCTCGACGCGCACCCCGAGGTCGGCAACAACGCGATGATCGCCCGCGCGCTCAGCCTGCAGGGCGCGCGGCCCTTCGGGGAGGCAAACGGGCACAGGATCGGCCTCGCGGGCGAGCTGCCCTTCTCCCAGAGCCTGCAAGACTTCGCCGACCGGGTGCAGAAGCTCACGGGCGAAATCTGCCTCGTCCACGGGGGCGGCGGCCCGAACGTGAGCCGCCTGGGCATCCTCAGCGGCGGCGGGGCGGGCGCGGTCGCCGAGGCGGCGGCGGCGGGCCTCGACACCCTGCTCACCGGCGAGCCCGAGCACAAGCACTTCCACGAGGCCTTCGAGTACGGCGTGAACGTCGTCTTCGCGGGGCACTACGAGACGGAGGTCTTCGGCGTCCGCGCGCTGGCCGCCCGCCTGGAGGACGAATTCGGGCTGCCGTGGCAGTTCCTCCACCACCCGACGGGGCTGTGAGGGGGGCTGATCGCCCGCGGCCCGTCGCCCGTAGGAAAGGGAAGTCGTCTTTTTCTCCACGTCACGGGCCACACGCCACACGCGGCGGCAAGGCCGCATGACCCCCCTTTTCCTCACCTTCGAGGGGCCTGAGGGCGCGGGCAAGAGCACCCAGGTCCAGCGGTTGACCTCGCGGCTGGCGGCGCTGGGGAGGCCGCACCTCGTCACGCGGGAGCCGGGGGGCACGGGGCTGGGGGCGCGGGTGCGCGGGGTGCTGCTCGACCCGGCGCTCGACATCGACCCGCTGCCGGAATTTTTGCTGTACTCGGCGAGCCGCGCGCAACTCGTGCGGGAGGTGATCCGACCGGCCCTGGGCCGCGGAGAGGTCGTCGTGTGTGACCGCTACGCCGACTCCAGCCGGGCCTACCAGGGGGCGGGACGGGGGCTGGACGCCTCTTTTCTGGAGGCGGTCACCCGGGAGGCGACGGGGGGACTCGCCCCCGACCTCACCGTTCTCCTCGACCTCGACCCCGCCGCCGGTCTCGCGCGGGCCGCGTCGCGTGGGCAGCCCGACCGCCTCGAACGGGCCGACCTCGCCTTCCACGCCCGCGTGCGGAAGGGGTTCCTGGCCCTCGCCGCCCGGGAGCCGGGGCGCTTTCTGGTGCTGGACGCGACCCGCGATCCCGGCGCGTTGGAGGAAACCGTCTGGGCGGCGGTGGGGGAGAGGCTGGGCGCCTGACTCAGCGGCGCGGTCTGGCCTGACCCGCCGTGCCCGGCTCGGCCTTCACGCCGGGGAGCCGCACCTCGAACACGGTGGGCCAGCGCTTGCCCGTGAGGAGCAGGGTGCCGCGCTCGGGGACGAAAGCGATGCCGTTGGGCACGTCGTCGAAGGTGAGGGGACGCCCGGCCCGGCTTGCGGCGGCGCTGACCTCCTGCGTCAGGGTGCCCACGTCGATCCAGGCGGTGACGTTGCCGGTCTTCGGGTCGATGCGGGCGATGCGGTTGGTGAGCCAGACGTTCGCGTAGACGCTGCCCTGCACGTACTCCAGCTCGTTGAGGTTCTTGACGGGCTGCCCGTCGTCCGTGACCCGCAGCGTCCGCGTGACCGCGAAGGTCTTCGGGTCGCGCCAGAACAGCACGTTCGAGCCGTCGCTCATGATCAGGGCCTTGCCGTCGTGGGTCAGGCCCCAGCCCTCGCCCCCGTAGCGGTAGCGTCCGACCTCGCGCAGGGTCGCCGCGTCGAAGGCGAAGGCCACGCCCGTGCGCCACGTGATGTGGTAGGCCACGCCGCCGAGGACCGTCACCCCCTCCCCGAAGGCGGTGGAGATGGGCGTGGGCACCCGGGCGAGGACCCGCCCCGTCCGCAGCTCGACCCGCCGCACCCCCGACTCGCCGACCTGTCCGGTGCTTTCCACCAGCGTCCCCTGCCCCACGTACTGCAACCCCTGGGTGAAGGCCGCGCGGTCGTGCCGGTAACGGGCCGTGACGCTGGGGGTGAGGAGCACGGGGGCGGGTTGGGCCGCCGGGGCCGGGGCCGAAGTTGCCCGCACCCCGGGCAGCACGAGGCTCAGGGTGAGGGCGGCGGCCAGGCAGGCGGGCAGGGGAAGTCGGGCGCGCATCCTCCCCATGCTATGCGCCGTCTCTGAGGGCATGTCTTGGGCGCGCGTTCACCCGCGTGGGCGGCCCCGGGTGACCGGAGCGGCGGCAAAACAAAAGCGCCTGGAGTCTCCTCCGGGCGCCGGGCCGGTCTTCGTCTTGACTGCGGGGTTCAGGACTCCACGGCGGGCTTCACGAAGGCGGCGGAGTCGTAGTAGGTGCGGAAGGCCTGCACCTTCTGGCCGTCGTGCTCGATCACGCTGCTGCCCCGGTAGGCGATGTCGGCCCCGTCCGGGAGTTTGCCGGTCGCCTCCCACTCCATGACTCCGGTGTGGCCGTCGTCGGCGTGGTGGAAGAACTCGCTGCGAATCTGGTCGAAGTTCGCCAGGTAACGCGTCCAGAAGTCCTGCGCCCCGTCCACGCCGCTCCACTCCTGGGTGGTCATGTTGCGCAGCGTCGTCTGATCCGCGAAGAGTTCCACCAGCGGCCCGGGATCGCCGCTCGCCTCGATGGTCTGGAGCCTTTGCATGAACGTCTCGGTCATGTTCGCCATGTCCTCACCTGACCACGTTCCCGCCCCGAATGCGAGGGGGAAAACCCGCCCGTTTTCCCTCATGAAGCCTCGGTCAAGGCTCGGGAGGCTGTCTCGCGCACCGCCCCGTGCGGATCGTCCAGCAGCCTCTGGAGGTGCTCCCCCTCCCCCCAGCGGCCCAGCGCCCAGGCGGCGGCCTCGCGCACCTCCCAGGCGGGGTCCTGCGTTCCGGCGAGGAGGAGGGGCCAGCCCTCCGGCGCGTGGGTGTTGCCTAGCACCGTCAGGGCGTTGCGCGCCATGCCCTTGCGGCGGGGGCGCAGGAAGGCCGTGCCCGCGTGTCTCCGCTCGAACTCGCGCTCGCCGATCCCGAAAAAGGCGCCCAGGTCGGGGTGGGCCAGCTCCGCGTGCGGCTGGAGGAGCCGGGCGAGCGCTCCCACCTTCTGCGACCACGGGCAGACCTCCGAGCACACGTCGCAGCCGAAGAGCCAGTCGCCCACCCCGGCGCGGAACTCATCCGGGATCGGCCCCCGGTGCTCGATGGTCAGGTACGAGATGCAGCGCCGCGCGTCGATGGCCCGGTCGTCCCCGATGGCGCTCGTGGGGCAGGCAGCCACGCAGCGCAGGCAGCGCCCGCAGCGGTCGGGGTGGGCCGCGTGCGTTCCCCCGAAAGGCAGGTCGGTCAGCAGCACCGCCAGCGTCACGAAAGCGCCCAGCCGCGTGCTGACGTTCATGCCCGACTTGCCGCGCCAGCCCAGGAAAGCGCCCGCCGCGAAGAGGCGCTCCATCACCGGGCCGTGGTCCACGTACCCGCGCGCCCGCACCCTCAGCCGGGCGGCCTCCTCCTCCAGCCGGGTCAGCACGGGCTGGAGCTGGTCGTGGTAGTCGGGCGTCCAGGCGTAGCGGGCGACCCGCCCCACCCGCACTCCCCCAGTCGGCACGGGCGGTTCCTCGAAGGCGTGCGAGACGCCGAGCACGAGGACGCTGCCCGCCCCCTCCAGCCTTGAAGACGGGTCCGAGCGGGCCGGAAGCTGCCGTTCCAGATAGCCCATGCCCGCGTGCCGCCCCGCCCCCAGCCACCCGGCGTACTCTTCCACCGAAGTCCCCGGAACCTGCGCCGGAGCCCACCCCACCGCGTCTGCCCCGAGGGAGACGGCGAGGTCGGCGAGGAGTTCGGCGGCGTTCACGGGGGGAGTATGACGCGGCAACGGGAGGGGAAAAGAGAGCGTTGGCGGGCGGGATACCCGGGGCAAAAAGTTCTTCCCCCTTGACTTGCAGGGCGGCTTGCAGAGGGGGGAGGTGAGGTGGGGGTGAGCGGGCAGGGCGGCCCAAGACCAATGGGATGTCCAGGCCGTCTTCCTCGGGCCGCGCTGGTGGCCGTTTGCGTTTCCCCCCTCCCAGCCTCCCCCACGAGGGGGGAGGAGCTGAAAGGAGGCGTTCCCCTACTTCCCGAACGTCCCCGCCCGCACGACCACGAGGTTCGCCGGGTTCACGTACTTCCGCAGGGCGTCGCGCGCCATCTCGGGAGTGACGGCTTTGAGCTTGGTCTCGAAGTCGGCGCTGAAGGCGTAGGTGCGGCCCAGGTAGAGCTGGCGGGCGAGGCCGGAGGCGAGGTTGGCGTCGTCGCTGCGGGCCACGCGCGTCTCCTGGAGGATGGCGGACTTGGCCGCCTCGATCTCCTGCGCGGTGAAGCCGTCTTTCAGGGCGCGGCCCAGTTCCTCGCGCATGGCGGTGGCGACCTGCCCCGTCACGTTCGGGTTGAAGATCGCGTAGGTCGTGAAGTTCCCCTTCTCGTCCTCGCTGGAGACGCTGACGCCGCCGCCCGCCCCGTAGCTCAGGCCTTCTTTCTGCCGCAGCCGGTTGAAGAGCCGCGAGTCGGTGCCCGAGCCGAACACCCGCATGGCGACCGTGAGGGCCGCGTAGTCGGGGTTGTCGTCGCGCAGCGGGAAGGCCAGCCGCGCGAGGTAGATCGCGTTCGCCTTGTCGGGCACGTTCAGCACGAGGTCCTGCGCCTTCGGGTTCGTCAGCGGCAGGATCACCCGCTGATAGGGCACGCCGCTTCCGAAGCCGCCCAGCATCTCGGGAATCGCCGCCCGCACCGTCGCCGGATCGAAGTCGCCCACGACCGAGACCTGCGCCCTGGCCGCCCCCCAGACCCGGCGGTAGTAATCTTGCACCTGCGCCAGCGTTACGGCCCGCGTGTCCGCGATCTCCTCGTCGAGGGTGGGGACGTAGGTCAGGTCACCCCGCTTGGCGCCCGCAGGCATGAAGGCCCGCCCGAGCGCCTGGCTGGCGACGGTCTCGGGGTCGCTGCGCCCCGATTCCAGGCTGTCGAGGCTCGACTTCTTGATCTCCTCGAACTCGCCCTGCGGGAAGGTGGGCTCGCGCAGCACCTTGCGTGCCAGGGCGAGCGCTTCCGGCAGGTTCTTGCGGTCGGTGCTCACCCGCACGGTGGCGCCCGTCGCGCTGCCCGTCACGCTCAGGCGGGTGCGGATGGCCTCCAGGCGGTCGGCGAGCTGTTGCCGGGTCAGGCCCGTGCTGCCGCGCGTGAGCAGGGGCGCGATGAAGTCCGCCGCGTCCTTGCCCGTGCGGGCGGTGTCGGGGTTGCCGAAATTGAGGCTGAGGACGAACTCCACCCGCTCGCCGCGCGTCTTCTTGGGGAGAAGAGCCACGTCCGCCCCCGCCACCTTCTCTCGCGTGACCCGGGCCTCCAGCGCGGCGGGCTCGGGGGGGATCGTCTCGCCCGCCGCGAGGCCCTGCCGTCCCTGGTAGCCCTTGAGCACTTCGGCGGCGCTCGGCGCGGGGGTGATCGTCACCCGGTCGGGCTGGGCGGTCGGCAGGAAGGTGCCCAGGGTGCGGTTCGTGGGCCTCAGGTACGCCGCCGCCACCCGCTGTACGTCGGCGGGCGTCACCTTCTCGATGTCGTCGCGCAGCTTGAAGAGCAGCCGCCAGTCGCCCGCCGCGATGTACTCGGAGAGGGTCACGCCGACCTCCTCCGGCTTGGTGAGGAGCTGCTCGTAGCCGCTCACCACCCGGGTGCGGACGCGCGCCACATCCTCCTCCGTGAAGGGCGTCTTGCTGGCCCCCTCCAGCGTGGCGAGCAGGGTCGCCTGGGCGGGGGCGAGCCTGTCGTCCTTGCCCAGGATGGCGCCGTACATCATCAGGCCCGGGTCGGTCGCGCTGTTCGTGAGGCTGCCGATGGCGGTCGCCTGCTTGGTCTGCACCAGGGCGCGGTAGAGCCGCCCGGCGGGCTCGTCGGCGAGAATCTGGTCGAGCACCATCAGCGCGGGCATGTCGGGGTGGCGGATGCTGGGCATGTGGTACGCCGCGAGGAGAATCTGCTCGTCGCCCACCCGGCGCACGGTGACGCTGCGCTCGCCGTCCTGCGGGGGCTCGACCGTGTACAGCGGCGGCAGGGTGCGCCACGGGCGGCGAATCGAGCCGAAGCTCCCGGCGATCAGCCGCAGCGCCGCGCCTTGCTCGAAGTTCCCGGCGAGCGTCACCACCGCGTTGTCGGGCTGGTAGTACCGCTGGTAGAAGGCCTGGAGGCGGCTGATCGGCACGTTCTCCACGTCGGAGCGGTTGCCGATGGTGCTGTTGCCGTAGTTGTGCCAATCAAAAGCGACCGATTGGGTCTGCTTGAGGAGGACCCTCAGCGGGCTGTTCTCGCCGGACTCGAACTCGTTGCGCACGACCGTCATCTCGGTTTTGAGGTCGTCCGCACTGATCTTCGAGTTCACCATGCGGTCGGCCTCCATGCGGATGGCCCAGGCGAGGTTATCCCCGGTGTTCGTCAGCGTCTCGAAGTAGTTGGTGCGGTCCTGGCTCGTCGTGCCGTTGAAGTCGGCGCCGCGCTTGCCGAGCCCTTCGAGGATGTTGCCGCTCGTCTGCGTCCCCTTGAAGACCATGTGCTCCAGCAGGTGCGCCATGCCCGTCTCGCCGTAGCCCTCGTGGCGGCTGCCGACCAGGTACGTCACGTTCAGCGTGAAGGTCGTCTTCGACGTGTCGGGGAAGAGGAGCACCCGCAACCCGTTTTGCAGGCGATACTCGCGGACGCCCTCGACCTCGGTCACGAAGGTCACGCCCGCTGGGAGGGCGGGTTGAGGAGCGGGCGCACTCGTCGTGGTGGGCGCGGGTGCAGCGGGAGGCGTCTGCGCGAGGGCGACGGGGCCCGTCAGCAGCGCGAGGGTGAGGAGCAGGGTGCGGCGCGGGGAAGGGGTTCGCATGGGTCCTCCGGGGACGGGGCGCGTTCGGTGGGGGCTGGGGGTGAGTCTGCTCCGGAGGCTACCGTGTCGGCAGATGAGCTTCCCGGTGGAAGGCACGTCCGCCGCGGGGAGGGGAGGCTGGGCCACTCTGAATGAGAAGAGGCTCAGGCACGCGGCCCGAGCCTCCTCGCGGTCGAAACACGGACCTATCGCGCCAACTCGCCCGCCGCCGCCTCGTCCACGAACCACACCGGATCGCGCACGCCCGCCACCGGGGAGTCGCCCTTACCCGCCGCGACCTGACGCAGCACGTCCGCCTTGCCCGCCCCGGTCACGAGGAGCCAGCGCTCCCGAGCCGCGTTGATCTCGTCATAGGTGAAGGTGAGCCGCCCGGTGTCCAGCTTCGGGACCCAGTTCGCCGTCACCCGCCCCCCCGCGGTCAGCGCCGCCGTGTCGGGAAAGAGGCTCGCGGTGTGCCCGTCGTCGCCCATGCCCAGCAGCACCACGTCGAGCCGTTCGGGCAGGAGGGCGGCGTACGCGCTCGCGGCCTCTTCCAGTGGTCGGCGCTCGCCCTCCATCCGGTGAATCTGAGTCTCAGGAACCGGGACGTGTGCCAACAACTCGTCGTACGCAAGCCGGGAGTTGCTCTCCGGGCTCTCCGGGCCCACGCTCCGCTCGTCGCTGAAGTAGACGTGGACAGCCCGCCACGGCACGTCCGCCACCATCTCCCGCAGGGCGCGGTACATCAACTTCGGGGTACTGCCCCCCGAGAGGGCGACGTGGAAGGCGCCGCGTGCCTTCACCGCCTCCTGCGCGGCGTCGGCGAAGGCTTCGGCGGCAGCTTGGGCGGTCGCCTCCGGGGTGGGGAAGACGAGGAGGTTCACCGCCTTCCTCCCGCGTCCCGCGCCCCGCTGCCCGTGTCCCTCATCCCTTCCCCTCCAGGCTCGCCTTCGCCAGCGTCCACGCGCGCTCGAAGACCTCCCGGCGCTCGGGGCGGGCCATCACGCGGGCCAGCCCCTCGGCAAGCGTCATGCGCGGCACGTTGATCTCGGTCGCGCGGCTCATGTCCGGCCACTCGCAGCGGGTGCGGGCGATGTCTCCCTCCGAGGCCGCCAGCGAGAAGTGCACCCCCTCGCCGATGAGTTCGACGCTGCACAGGTCGCCGTTCTCACGCCCGCAGCGGGCCGGTCGGAGTTCGGCGCCGCTCAGGTCCCGCCAGCCCAGCGTGCTCGCCACCCACCCCGCGAAGAGGCGGGCGGGCAGCTCGTTCCTCCCCGCGTAGCGCACGACCAATCGGTCCACCTTCGGCAGTTGCCGCGCGGCGTCGGGCGAGTCGAAGAGCTGCGCCAGCGCCTCACGCCACCCCGCCGAACGGCTCCAGCCCAGGTCGGCGAGCGCGTAGTGCCGCGCCGGGGGAATGTCGAGCGTCAGGCTGTCCGCGATGACCTGATCGGCGATGTCGGTCAGCTCGCGCAGCAGCACCCCCTCGGGCTTGGTGTCGGCCCCCCACCACACGTGATTGACGGTCGCGGGCCGCAGCAGGGGCAGGATCGCCCCCTGAAGCTGCTCGGGGCTCGCCTCCAGCGTCAACCGCTCGATGTAGAGCCCGCCCCGCTGCGGCACGAGGCTCGCCTGCACGACCACCTCCTGCTGCCCGTCCATCACGCCGATGATCTGCCGCCCCGCGTAGCGCCCCTCTAGCCCGGCGAGCGCCTCCTCCACGCGCTCGCGGTGCTTCTTCACCGTCAGCGCCACGATATTGCCGGTGTACGCCCGCGTCTCCACGTCCGTCTGCGCCCACAGTTCATCCAGGGTGGCCTGCGCCCGCCGCACGGTGGTGTCCACGGGGCCGAGGGGACGGAGGTCGGTAGCGGTGGTCATGGGGCACCTCTGCATTGGGGCTCGTCGCTGGTGGCCTGCGACTTGTGGGGGAGAGGCCCGCATTCTTCCACGGGCCACGGGCTGCGGGCCACAGGCGCTCCCCTCACAGCCTCCTCCAGCGCCGGTCCGGCCCGATCAGCTCGTCCGCCGCGTCGGGGCCCCAGGTGCCCGAGGGGTAGTTGGGGAACTCGGGGGCCGCCGTGCCGTCCCAGGCCTCCAGGATGCCCGAGACGATCTGCCAGGCGTGATCCACCTCGTCCTCGCGCGGAAAGAGGGTGGCGTCCCCGAGCATGGCGTCCAGCAGTAGGCGGGAGTAGGGACTCTCGAGCTGCGCCCCGAAGGCGTCGTAGCGGAAGTCCATGACGACCTCGCGCAGCACCATCTCCTGCCCGGGCGACTTGGAGGAGAACTTGAGGCTCACCCCCTCGTCGGGCTGGATGCGGAAGGCGAGCACGTTGCGCTCCAGGCCGCCCGGAAAGATGCCCAGCGGCGGGCGCTTGAAGACGACGGCGATCTCGGTGACCTTTTTCGGCAGCCGCTTGCCCGTCCGCAGGTAAAAGGGCACCCCCTGCCAGCGCCAGTTGTCGATCTCCAGCTTGGCCGCGACGTAGGTCGGGGTGGTGCTGCCGGGCTTGACGTTGGGTTCCTCGCGGTAGCCGGGAACCTGCTCTCCGTAGAGGGTGCCGGGGCCGTACTGCCCGCGCACGGCGACCTGCCTCACGCGCCCGCGCGGAATCTCCTTGACCGCCCGCAGCACCTTGACCTTCTCGTCGCGGATGGCGTCGGCGTCGAAGGCGGCGGGCGCTTCCATCGCGGTCAGGGCGAAGAGCTGCATCAGGTGGTTTTGCAGCATGTCGCGCACCACCCCGGCCTCCTCGTAGTACCCGGCGCGGCCTTCTAACCCCAGGTCCTCGGCGGCGGTGATCTGCACGTGGTCCACGTACCCGCGGTTCCACAGCGGCTCGAAGATCGAGTTCCCGAAGCGGATCGCCATCAGGTTCTGCACCGTCTCCTTGCCGAGGTAGTGGTCGATGCGGTAGACCTGCGACTCGTCCCAGACGTGGTGGATCGCGTCGTTCAGCTCGCGGGCACTTTGCAGGTTCCGCCCGAAGGGTTTCTCGATCACGATGCGCCGCCACCCCTCCGACTGGTCGGCGAGGCCGAGGCGCCCCAGCCCGTTCGAGATCGGCTCGAAGAGGCTGGGCGGGGTGGAGAGGTAGAAGAGCGCGTTCTTGCGCCCCCCGTGCGCCTCCTCGGCCCGGTCGAGTTCCCGGCCCACGAGGTCGTATACCTCGTCGCCGCCGAAATCGCCGAACTCGTAGTACAGCAACTCGCGGAACTTCTCCAGGGCGCCGGGTTGGGGAGCGTCCGTCTCCTTGCTCGACTTCAGGGCCTCGACGGCGAAGTCCTTGAAGGCCTCGTCGGTCATCTCCTGTCGCCCGACGCCGACGATGTTGAAGGCACTCCCGAGCAGCCCGTCCTGCCACAGCCCGAAGACGGCGGGGAGGAGCTTGCGCCGCGCGAGGTCGCCCGTCACGCCGAAAATCACCAGGGTGGCGGGCTCGGGCGCGCGGCTGCGGCGCATCAGGGCGCGGAAGGGGTTTTGCCCGTCGGCGCCCGCCCCCGCGCCGGGGGTGCGTTTGCGGCTCTTGCGGGCGGGCGGGGCGGAGGAGAGCTGGCTCTGGTCGAGGTCGTCGCCCCGCGCGGCCTCTTTTTGCCGGACGGCGCGGCGGACGTTTCCGGTCGTGGGCTCGGGGGAGTCCTGCGCCCCCGCTTTCTTCCTTCCGCGCGTCACGAGTCCCCCAGGACGCGCCGCTTCCCGGCCTCGCCGAGGTCCTGCGCCTCACCCGCGCTGTCGGTGACAGGCTGGGCGGCCTCGACCGGGATGTTCTGCGGCGCGGCGGCGAGCGGGTGCTCGCCGGGCTGCACCTCGGGCACGACCGACTCCTGGCGGGTCTGTTCGAGCAGCTTGACCGCGTGGCCGCCGAAGGCCCGCCGCATCGCGCTGAGCATCTGCCCCGCGTAGCTGACCTCCTGCTGCGAGCGAAAACGCATCTGCGTGGCGAGCGTGATGACCGGCGTGGGCACCCCGAGTTCCACGGAGTCGATGACCGTCCAGCGCCCCTCCCCCGAGTCGGCCACATAGTCGGAGAGCTGCGAGAAGTCGGCGGAGTTTTTCAGCGCCTCGGCGGTAAGGTCGAGCAGCCACGAGCGGATGACCGAGCCGTGCCGCCACAGTTCGGCGATCTGCGCCATGTCGAGCCCGAACTCCCCCTTGGCGTGCAGCAGCTCGAAGCCCTCCGCGTACGCCTGCATCATCCCGTACTCGATGCCGTTGTGGACCATCTTCACGTAGTGCCCCGAGCCCACGGGCCCCATGCGGCCCCAGCCCCTATCCGGCGCGGGGGCCAGGACCTCCAGCACGGGCCGCAGCCGCTCGACGGCCTCCTGCGTGCCGCCTACCATCATCGCGTAGCCCTCCGTCAGGCCCCACACGCCGCCCGAGGTGCCCACGTCCACGAAGTGAATGCCCCGGCGCGCCAGCTCTTCGCCCCGGCGCATGGTGTCCTTGAAGTTGGAGTTGCCCCCGTCGATCACGATGTCTCCGGGCGAGAGGCGCCCCGCGAGGTCGTCGATGACCGACTGCGTAATCGGCCCGGACGGCACCATCACCCACACGGCCCTCTGCCCCGGCTCGCCGAGGGCCGCGATCAGCTCCTCCATCGTGCGGGCACCCTGCGCGCCTTCGGACTCGACCAGAGCCACGTTCTCCTCGTTGCGGTCGTAGCCCACCGCCTGCTGGCCGCCCCGCGTCAGGCGCAGCACCATGTTGCCGCCCATCTTGCCCAGGCCGATCATGCCGATCTTCATAGGGGACCTCCCCGGCGCCGGGGGGGAGCCCGGAAGCGGTTCCAGCCCCCGGCGCCTGATGAGGGGCATCATACGCGCGGCCCACAGGGCGTTTCCCTTCCTGAATGGGAGGTTTAGGTGCGGCCCGGCGCCCGCGTTCGGCCCGGCCCGCTCAGCACTCGCCCCCCGCCTCGCGCACCTGTTCGCGCGTCAGGCCCTGGTAGCGGTCGGTCAGGCGCGCGGCGAGGAGAGGGTCTTGCCGGTAGTGCCGGAAGGCGTCCTCGTCAAGCCGGAGCCGGGCGGGGTACTCCCCGATGCCGCACTGCACCATGAAGAGCAAGCAGGGCTGCCCCGTTTGCGGGTGCCGCCCCAGCGTGAGGCGCAGGTCCCGGAAGTTGAGTTCGTCCCGCAAGTCCCAGAGGTCCACGGTTGCCCCCCGCCCGGCTACCTCTTGCGCCGCGCCGCCTTCGCCGCCTCCCGCGCGGCCTTCTTCTCCTCCTGCTGCTTGCGCTGCATCTCGCGGCCCATGTCCTCCATCAGTTGCGCCCCCTGCGCGTCCACCTGACGCTGGAGTTCGAGCAGGGTGGAGGCGACCATGTTGTGCAGGATGCGCTCGATGGGCCGCCGCACCCAGTTGAAGCGCACCCGGCCATTCACGGTCAGGGTGACCTCCGTGCCGCCCGGCATCGCCTTGAAGTTCCAGCCCTGGGTGAGCCTTTCGAGCGGCCCGACGTTGCGCACGCTCTCCCAGCCGCCGCGCAGGGGGGCCTGAAGCTGCCCATACTTCGCCGTGAACGAGAGGCCCAGCAGCCGCCGCGAGAACTTGAAGCGCACGAGGACGTTGTTCGAGAGCCGCCCGTCCCCGCCCTGGTACTCCGCCCGCACGAGGTTGGGGTCCCACCTGACCCGGCGCCTCGGCTCCAGCGCCAGCCGGTACAGCACGTCCGGGCGCGACCGCACCACGATGCTCTGCCTGATGTTGATGGGTTCGGCCATGTCGGGGTCAATGTAGCGCGCGGGGGCGCGCGGTCTGTGGTCAGTGGGAAGTAGTCAGTGGTGAAAAGAGGGCTTGCAACGGTCTTTCGCGCGCTGGGATCGGCTTAGACCGCCGGTCAAGGAATGACAGCCACCCTCCACTGACCACTCACCACTTCCCACTCACCCGTCAGTCCAGGTACTCCCGCGCCCGCAGGTGGCCCGCCCGCAGGTTGAACCGCTCGGCGTACTTCACGCCCGCGAGGCGTCCGGCCCCCGCGCGGCCCTCGCGGAACTGCTCGGCGGTCCAGGCCCACTTGTAAAAGTCGCGGTAGTAGCCCGCCACGTCCGCCGCGGCCTCGAAGGTGTCGGTCGTGTCCACGAAGACCTCGGGGTAGGGGCTGGCGGGCGCGTAGTACTGGTAAAAGCGCACGGGTTCGCGCCACGCCTCCAGCCGGGTCACGTCCTCGCCGCTCTCGACCGCCTCGTCGCCGCTGAGGTCGGGGGCGGGGGGCATGGCGGCGCCGCCACCCGACTCGTTGACGATCTTGGGGATGCGGGCGAGCGTGATCGCGTCGAAAGCGATCTTGGCGGTCATGCGGTGGTCGGGGTGGGGGTGGTCGTCGCTCCAGGTGATCACGGCGTTGGGGCGGAACTGCGCGTACAGCCGGGCGAGTTGCAGGGCCTCCGTGCGGCCCCCCGTCATCCGGCTGTCTCCCATGTCGAAGAAGTGGCACCGCGCCCCGATCCGGCTGGCCACCCACGCCCCGTGCTCCCGGCGTACCCGCGTGACCTCCTCGTGGGAGGCGTCCCCGAACTGGGAGGCGAGTTCGCCCAGCGTCGTCCAGACCAGCAGCACCTCGTCGCCGCGCGCCGTGTGTTTGCTCAACGTGCCGATGCACCCGATCTCGTCGTCGGGGTGGGCAAAGACGGCCATGATTCGCATGGGGAAGAGGATAGGGGTTGTGGGGGGTGAGGTGTGGACGAGCCGGAGCGCCAGCCTCCTGAGCGGCATCCACATCCTGCTACCTCAGGAACCGCAGCCGCAGCGGATACCGGTACGCCCGCCCCTGGGTCACCCGGAGCACCGCGAGGACCATCACCACCAGCGGAAAGGCCCACAACACGAGGCTCAGCGGGATGAAGAAGGCGAAGAACGCGGCGAGCGACCCGAAGACCGCCACGGCCCCCGCCCCCGGGGCGCCCGCTGCCGCGCCGAAGGCCCCGCCGATCAACCCCAGGCTCAGCAGGACGAAGAACACCAGCCCGAACACGAACGAGTACAGCCACACGCTGAGCTGGAAATTCAGCGCCTCCTTGCCCTGGTGGTCGAGGACTCGGCTGCGGTCGCGGTAGGCCAGCCACGCGGCGAGCGGCCCCAGCACGTTGCCCAGCACGGGCAGCACGAAGCCCAGCAGCGGCGAGAGGTGGATGAGCAGCGCGGGCGTCCGCTCGGCCTCGGGGATGAGGGGGGCGAGCGGCGGGTGGGACGCCGGGGGAAGGCTCATCGAAGGGCCTCCAGGAACCCAGCGGCCCGGGCTGTGCCAGCCAGACCGTCCACCTCACCCGTGCTCGGAGGGCAGGCGCGGTGGGCCTGGGTGACCTCACTGTGTCCCTGATTCCCGGTGCTCGCTCTGTGCATCTTCCCCTCCGAGAAAACTGATCGACTCTGGCCGCTGGCGGCTCACGTCCTTGACAGTACGGGGCGGCCCTCCCTACAGTTCCGGGGCCATGACGAAGCCCGGCGGCAAACCTCCCTTCCGCAAGTCCGCCGCCCAGAAGGCGCAGGACGCGGCGCGGGACCTCCTGCCCATCAAGGCGGGAATCCAGCCCGACCAGCCCATCGCCGGGGAACTCGTGTACCTCTACAGCGACGGCGCCTGCGACACGGCGGCGGGGCACGGCGGCTGGGCCACCCTCCTGAAGTACAGAGGCCAGGAACTCGTCCTGAGCGGCCACGAGCGGGAGACGACGAATAACCGCATGGAGTTGCGCGGCCTGCTCGAAGGGCTGAGGGCCCTCAAGCGCCCCTGCCAGGTGCGGGTGGTGACCGACAGCCAATACCTCCGCAAGGCCTTCACCGACGGCTGGATTCTGAAGTGGCAGCGCAACGGCTGGCGAACGGCGGGCGGCGAGCCCGTGAAAAACCGCGAGCTGTGGGAGGAGCTGATCGAGCAGGCGAGGAAACACGCCCTCACCTTCGTCTGGGTGCGCGGCCACGACGGGCACGAGGAAAACGAGCGGGTGGACCGGCTCGCGGTCGAGGAGCGCAAGAAACTCAGGGAGAGATGAGGACGCAGCGGTATCGCGCCCGCTCCCAGCGGGAGGGAATGGGCCTCACCTCGAATCCGGCCCGCCGGTAGAACTCCGCCGCCCCGTCGTCCGTCTCCGCGACCATGCGAGCTGCGCTCAGGTGGGCGGCCAGGGTATGCAGGAGGGGCGGAGCAGTGCCGAGGTGTAAGACCTCCACTTCCCCGTCGTGCTGCCGGATGCCCGCCGCGCTCACGGGGCGTCCCTCCACCCCCCAGGTGAAGACGCAGCGGGTGGGATCGGTCTGGTAAGTCTCCAGCATGCGGCGGATGTGTTCGGGGTCGGGAAACATGGATCGGGCGAGAAGCGCCTCCAGTTCGGCGGAGAGGACGTCGGCCTGGGTCAGCATCGGCGCAGATTAACGCCCGGCCTCTCTTGACCCTGCCCCCGCTGTGACCCAGGAGCCTCCATCCAGGCTGTCTTCCCACGGACCCTATCGCCCTCACTCGGAAACGGGACGAAAAACCTCCTCCGGCACGCCTCCCTTTGTCCCTGTGAAGGAGACAGAGGGCGCAACTGACCTCCCGGCATCTCCTCACAGCGCCCGGTCTACACTGACTCTCCATGTCCCCCTCATCTTCACCTCTTCCGGCCTCCGGCTGGAGAACCTTTCTCGCGTTGTGGGGCTCGCAGTCGCTCAGCCGGGTGGGCAGCGCGGTGGCGTACTTCGCCCTGATCGTCTACCTCGCGCAGACGCTGTACCCGGGCGAGGACCAGAAGGCGCAGCTCGCCCTGGCGACGGGCGCGGTGTTCATTCTCGCCACGTCGCTCGCCGTGATCCTCGCGCCGGTCACGGGCTCGCTCGTCGACCGCCACGACCGCAGGCGGGTGATGCTCGTGTGTGACACGCTCTCCGGCGTGGTGACCCTGGCCGTGGCCGCGCTGATGCTCACCACGGTGCTGCCGCTGTGGGCGCTGCTCGCGTACGTGACCGTCACCCAGACGCTCGACATCACGCACGAGGCGGCCTTCGAGACGAGCTACGCGATGCTGCTGCCCGACGAGGCCCTCACGCGCGCCAACGGCATGGTGCAAACCACCCGCACCCTGAGCTACCTGATCGGCCCGGCGCTCGCCACCCTCCTCATCGGCCTGCCCGCCCTGCTCGCGCGCGGGGGAGGGGGGGGCTGGCTCGCCACCTTGCGTGACGGGGTGCCCTTCGCGCTGCTCATGGACGGCCTGAGCTTCCTCGTCGCGGCTGGGGTGCTCGCCCGCCTCGCCATCCCCAGCCCGCCCCCCGCCGAGAGTCACGGGGGCGCCGCCGCGAACGTGAAGGCCGACACCCACCTGGGCTGGACGTACCTGCTGCGCCGCCCGCCCCTGCTGCACCTCCTGATCGTCTTCGCGGTGCTCAACCTCGCCCTGGCCGCCATCCCGAGCTATCAGGTCCTGCTCGCCCGCTTCACCCTCGCGCCCGATCTGGAGGCGCGCGGCATGAGCTTCACCGCCGCCCTCGCCATCATTCAGACCGCCACGAGCGCGGGGATGTTCCTCGGTGGGCTCGCCATCTCCACCTGGGGGGGGCTGAGGCGGCGCAAGTACCTCGGCATCTTCGTTCCCCTCGGGCTGATGGGGCTGGGGTTGCTCGGGGTGGGGCTGTCGAACCACCTGTACGTCACGGCGGCGGCCCTGGCCTGCACCGTGTTCCTGATGCCGGTGGCGACCGCCCACAGCGGCGGCATCTGGCAGGCGCAGGTGCCCCGCGAGATGCAGGGCCGGGTCTTCGCCGTGCGCCGCCTCGTCGCGCGTTTCACTGCCCCGCTCGGCATGGGATTGATCAGCCTCCTCTCCACCCGGTTGCCGCCCGCCCCGGTCATCGCCGCCCTCGGCGTCCTCGTCGCCCTGCTCGCCGCCCTGCAACTGCTCAACCCCGCGATGCGCCGCCTGGACGACCGCGAGTACATGGAGGGACTGGCGGGGGTGCGGGCGGGGGACTGAGGGCGGTGAGTGGGAAGTGGTCAGTGGTGAGTGGAAACAACCGAAGCTTTGAGATCAGGAGGCGCGGTGCGCGACCGTATTGCCGAGGCGAGCAGGGCTGCCGGAGTGACCCCAGACCCGTTGGCGCCGGTTCGCCTGACGCACTACCGGCAGGTGCTTCGGCGGGTTCTTGAGTCCTTCACCACCCTTGGGGCTGGGGGCGAAGATCGGCTTTGGCTCTGGGAAGATTTCAAGGAGCCCAGATACGCCCTTCCAGCCAAACCGGGGCACGCCCTCCTCTCCCGTCTCGTTTCACCCCGGCAGCGGGTCTGGTTCATCGCCGAGGACTGGGATAGACACAAGAGAGAAGGCAATTTCTGGGTGTTCGAGGGCAGGTCGAGGCGGTGAAGGCCGTCTTGGACGAACTCTTCTTGTTCGAGTATTACATCGTGGACAAGGGTTACGGCTGGCTCCTGTGCGAGACGCACCACAACATGCTGATCGGGGTAGGGCAACTTATCGTGGAACGGATGCAAGCCACTGCCTCCCCGTGAAGACAAAAGGAGATGGTCAGCGGGGGCAACCCTCCACTGACCACTTCCCACTCACCACTGACCCTCCTCCCCCTGCCGCTCCAGCCACCCCGCCAGCCACGGCAATTTCTGCCCCACCCTCTCCCGCATCCCGCCCCAGTAGCGGCGCGACCAGCCCTCCAGGGTGCGCTGCTTGCCCCGCGCGACGGCGAGCGCCCCCTCGGGCACGTCCTCGTGGAGGGTGCTGCCCGCCGCGACGAAGGCGGCGTCGCCGACCTCGCGCGGGGCGATCACCGTCGTGTTGGAGCCGATGAAGACGCCCGCGCCGATTCGGGTCCGGTGCTTGTTCACCCCGTCGAAGTTGGCGACGATGGTCCCGGCCCCGACGTTCGTCTCCGCGCCGACAGTCACATCCCCCAGGTAGGCGAGGTGACCGGCCTTGACCCCCCCCTCCAGATGGGCATTCTTCGTCTCCACGAAGTTGCCGATGTGGACCCCCTCCGCCAGCACCGTGCCGGGCCTCAACCGGGCGAAGGGGCCCACGTCGCTGCCCGCGCCCACCCGTGCCCCCTCCAGCACGGTGTGGGGCCTCACGACCACGCCCGCGTCCAGCACGGAGTCGATCACCACGCTGTAGGCGCCGAGGGTCACGCCGTCGGCCACCTGCGTCTGGCCGCGCAGGATCACGCCGGGCTCGACCGTCACGTCGCGGCCCAGGGTCACCGTGTCCTCGATGCGGGTGGTGTCGGGGTCTTGCAGGGTGACCCCGGCGCGCATGTGGGCGAGGTTGATGCGGCGGCGCAAGATGGCCTCGGCCCCGGCGAGCCCGGTGCGGTCGTTGGCGCCCATCACCTCGTCGGGGTCGTCCAGGCGGAAGGCGCGGACCCGCGCACCCTCGCCCCGGTACAGCGCCAGCAGGTCGGTGAGGTAATACTCGCCCGCCGCGTTCGTGTTCGTGATCCGCCGGGCGAGGCCCGGGGCCCGGCCATCCATCACGTACACGCCGGAGTTGAACTCGCGCACGGCCTTCTCCTCGGGGGTCGCGCCCTTCTCCTCCACGATGCGCTGCACGTCGCCGTCCGCGTCGCGGATGATCCGCCCGTAGCCCGTCGCGTCGGGCAGCTCGCCCGTCAGGACCGTGAGGGCCGAGCCCAGGGCCCGGTGGCCGCCGAGAAGCCTGCCCAGCGTCTCCGTGCGCAGCAGGGGCGTGTCGCCGTACAGCACGAGGAGGTCCGCTCCGTCTCCCGGCAGCGCCTCCGCCCCGCACAAGAAAGCGTGCCCGGTGCCGAGCTGCCGGTTCTGCCGGGCGAAGCGCACGCCCGTGTGCTTCAAGGCGGCCTCGACCTGATCCGCCCCGTGCCCGGTCACCACGACCACGTTGCGGGCGCCGAGTTCCTGCGCCGCCTTCACCGCCCAGGCTACCATCGGGCGGCCCGCCACGGGGTGCAGCACCTTCGGCAGGGCCGACCTCATGCGGGTGCCCTGCCCCGCCGCGAGAATCACCACGTCCAGCGGACGATTGTTGTCAGTCATACCTTGTCACCTGTCGGGAGCCAGTGTAAGGCAAGCGGTGTGAGGGGGCGGTCAGCCACCAGCAAGGAAGAGGGGACCGGGGCGAACGCCTCCTCTCCCCCCCGTCCCTCCGGCCCGCCCGTGCTGGTCGTTGGAAGCTGGCGGCCTTTACCGCGTGTTCGGACGGTTGCGCAGCCTCAGCAGCAGCACGATGCTGGCGATGATCAGCGGGAAGCTGATGAGGTGCGTGTCCGTCCACAACCCGATCCCGGGCGCCTGGAGGCCCTGGTTCAGGTAGGACTTCACAGCGAGGGGGTTGAGGCGGAAGGTCTCCTCGAACCCGGCGCGCAGAATCGAGTACCACAGCCAGAACTGCCAGAAGGCCCAGCCCGCCTTGCGCGAGCGCAGCCAGAAGTACGAGGCGACCGCGAGGATGATCCCGATGAAGACCCCGTAGAGCTGGGTGAAGTGGACGGGGGCCGTCATCACGAGCTGCCCGCCGATCTCCTGGCAGTAGCGCGAGAGGTCCATGTCGGGGTTGGGGTTGCGCACGCACATGCCCTCGTGGAAGGCGCGCGCCGAGTCGGGCCAGCGGTAGCCGACGGGCCACCCCGTCACCCGGCCCACCGTGTCGGTCCCGTTCATGATGTTGCCGATCCGCCCGCCGATGATCCCGAAGGCCACGCCGGGCACGCACAGGTCGGCGTACTCGTAGAAGTTGAGCCGGTAGCGCCGGGTGTAGTAGATCAAGACCAGGATGCCGCCGATGAGGCCGCCGTGGATCGAGATGCCGCCCTGCCGCAGGTTGATGATGTCGAGCAGCACGCGCGGAAAGGGGATGTTCGCGAACTGCTCCCACGAGGTCGCCACGAAGACCAGCCGGGCGCCGACGAGGCCCCAGACGATCATCCACAGGATCATGTCGTTGAAGAGGTCGACGTTCAGGCCGCGTTGCCGGGCCATCCGGGTGCCCACCCACACGCCCGCGACGATGCCGAGCGTGATGAGCACGCCGTACCAGGCAACCGTGAAATTGCCGATCTGAAGGAAAACTGGGTCCATAAGCCGTCAGGCAGTCTAAGCCCCCGGGCCCTCCCCGGACCGCTGCCCAGCAAAAACCCGGCCACGGGAGCCGGGTGGGTGGGGGAGGGCAGGGGCCTTCAGGTGCCGAGCGGGGCGCCTCCGTCGGTGGGGTCCTCCGCGGGCCGGACGCGGAACACCCGCGAGAGCAGCACCCCCAGTTCGTAAAGGGCGTAGAGCGGCAGCGCGACGAGCAACATGTTCATGGGGTCGGGCGTGGGCGTGATGACGGCGGCCAGCAGCAGCACCCCGACGAGGGCGAGCCTCCAGGCCCGGCGCAGCATCACGTGGTTGACGAGCCCGATGCGCGTCAGGATCACCGCCAGGATGGGCAGCTCGAAGGCGAGGCCAAAGGCCACGAGGAAGGTCGTCACCGTGCCGATGTAGTTCGAGAGGCTCTGCATCTGCTCGACGGCGCCGCCCAGGAAGTCGAGCAGGAAGCGCACCATCGCGGGCAGCACGAACGTGTACCCGAAGGCCGCCCCGAGCACGAAGGACAGCCCCGCCCCCACGATGAAGGGGAGCGCCCAGCGCCGCTCGTGGGGGTAGAGCCCCGGCGCGATGAAGGCCCAGACCTGCCACAGGATCAGGGGCAGCGCCAGCGCCAGCCCCACCCAGAACGACAGGTTGATGCTCAGCAGGAACTGGTCGGTGAGGTTCACCGTGACGAGCTGGACGTTGCCCGCCTGGTACTGCTGCGAATACCGCAGCGGCCCCTTGATCAGCTCGATGAGCCCCAGCCGGTACTGGAAGGCGACCACCATCCCGACCGCCAGGAAGATCAGGCTGAGGAAGATGCGCTTGCGCAGTTCCTCCAGGTGGTCGAGCAGCGGCGCGCTCTGGAGTTCGGCGGACGGCTTGGTCATGCGCCCTCGCCCCCGGCCCTACGCGCGGTGGTCGCGGTCGGCGGGCGTCTCCACCACGCGCGGGGCCTCGGGCCGGGCCACCTGTACGGGGTCGAGCGGGCGGGCCTGAACGTCCGTCACGGGGGGCTGGGCCGGGGAGGCGGGGTCGCGCGTCTCCTTCCTGAACTCCTTGATGCCCTGCCCGAGCCCCTTGCCGAGTTCGGGGAGTTTGCGCGCCCCGAAGATCAGGGCGATCACGGCAACGATCAAGATGATTTCAAATGGTCCGAGGGACATAGGGCTTCCTCCTGAAAGGGCGATCGGGCGGCGGGCTCCCGTGTGGCCTCAGCCTAGCGCCCGTGTGTGAACGGCCTGTGCAGGGTCAGACACTCACGGGTCAGACTTGCCCGGATATATGCCCGCGTCGCCCCTTCGGATGACCCGGCCATTTCTTAACCTGGGTTCTCGACCTGGGCCGACCCCTCAGATGCTCCACCCGCCGTCCACCAGAAGCTCCTGCCCGGTGATGTACCCGGCCTCGGGCGTGGCGAGGAAGGCGACCGCCGCCCCGACCTCGTTCGGCTGGCCGAAGCGGCGGGCCGGAATGCGGGCGCTCAGACGCTCGGCGGCCTCCGGGTCGGCGTGCAGGGCCCTCAGGCGGTCGGTGGCCGTGTAGCCGGGCGCGACCGTGTTGCAGGTCACCCCGTCGGCGGCGACCTCCAGCGCGAGGGTGCGCAGGTGGTTCGTCACGGCGGCGCGCAGCGCGTTGCTGACGGGCAGGTTGAGCGAGGGCCGCCCGACGGTCAGGCTGGTGACCGCGATGATCCGGCCCCAGCCGCGCTCCCGCATCCCCGGCAGCACGGCCCCGGCGAGGCGTGCGGTGGAGAGGAAGGTGACCTCGAAGCCGCGCTGCCACGCGTCCTCGGTCACGCCGCTGGGGAGGCTGGGGGGCGGCCCGCCCGCGTTGCTCACGAGGATGTCGATGTGGCCGACCGCCCCCGCGGCCTCGACCGCCGCCCGCACGCCGTCCGGGGTGCCCACGTCCGCCACCACGCAGTGGGCGCCGAGGGCGTCTGCCGCCGTTTTGAGGGCCTCCGCCCCACGCGCCGCGAGGGTCACGTGGGCGCCCAGCCGCACGAGCGCGTGCGCCGCCGCGAGCCCGATGCCCTTGCTGCCGCCCGTGACGAGGGCGTGCCGTCCGTCCAGCCTGAAGAGGGTCATGGCAGACACCGTACCGCAGCCGGGCCACCGTGACTCCGGGCGCGAAGGCCACGCTTTCCTCCCGCTAGCATGGACCCATGAACCTGCCGCGTGTCGCCCTGACCCTGCTCGCGGGCCTGAGCAGCGCCCTGATCGCCTACAGCGCGTTCTACGTGCGCGGCGACACCGCCGGGGTGATGCGTTACCTGCGGGAGCGCGGAGACGTGCGCGAGCTCGCGGCGAGTGGCGC
Source organism: Deinococcus planocerae (assembly GCF_002869765.1). Taxonomy (NCBI): domain Bacteria; kingdom Thermotogati; phylum Deinococcota; class Deinococci; order Deinococcales; family Deinococcaceae; genus Deinococcus; species Deinococcus planocerae. The sequence continues at coordinate 68,589 of NZ_PNOR01000004.1, forward strand.
GGGGCCGGGGGAGGTCGAGGCCGCCCGGCAAAGCCTCGCGGCGCTGGCCGAGCAGATCGCCGCGCCCGACCTCGCCGCGCGGATGCTGCCCGTCGCCCTGCTGATCGGTCTGCTCGTCGCGTGGGGGGTGTGGCGGCTGTTCGGGTCTCGGGTCGAGCGCCCCCCGAGGGCCGACGTGCAGGAGCGGATGGTGCTGCGGCTCGCGTACCGCAAGGGGGGGCAGTTCACCCTGGGCGACCTCGCGGTTTCCTCCCCCCTCACCGAGGAGCAGGCGCGGGACGTGACCCGCCGGATGCAGGAGGAAGGCCGCCTCGCCCGCGACGGCGAGACCTTCCGGCTGGTGCGGTGAGCGCGGTGCCCTTGTCGCCTCTTGATCTCGCCCGCCTGCTCGAAGACGCGCAGGGGGGGACGCGTCACAGCGTTCGGGCGGCGCTGGCGCTCGTCGACGGGCAGCCCTCGCCCCGGGTGGCCGCGCTCGTCTCGCGGCTCACGGCGAGCAAGCGGGCGCTGTGGGGGCGGATTGCGGACGCGACGGGCACCCCGCCGCCGCCCGGTGACGCGGGGCTCACGCGGTTGGCGGAGTGGGAGGGGGGGGCGGTGCGGTCGCTCACGGCGGAGCAGCTTCGGGTGGGGGTGGAGCCGGGTGTGACGGTGGAGGCCCTGTTGCTCGGCCACCTGCGGGAAGTGGTGTGGACGGCGGGGGTGATCTCCAGCTATGGGGAGCAGGGTCGGATGGCGTGAGGGGGCGGGGTGACTTGCTGCGGTTTACCCCCACCCCCCAGCCCCCTACCCCCAGGGGGGGCAGGGGGAGCTTGTCGCTGCGCTCGGCAAGGGCAAAGGGACAGCGCGGGTGGTCGGGTCTTTCTCAGCGCAAGGTCTGATCTTGTCGCGTCCCAGTCACTTGCCCACCGTCTCGCTGCGCGAGCCGACGTGGTTGTGGGCCAGGAGCGTTCATTCTCTGGCGCTTAGAGGGTGTCCGGATTGGCGTTTTGAACAGCACAAAAGCCTCAGCTTCTTTTACTCCTCCCCCTTGAGGGGGGAGGCTGGGAGGGGGTGAACCAAGCGTCCCCCGGTGCCCCTTACCGCCCAACACGCCCTCTCCAAGGGAACCGACCCCACGCCTACCCTCAACCTTCCTCCACCTCCTTCAACCACGGCCATCTCGCCCGATAATCCGCCACTTTGGCCGCGTACAGCCCCGGCGTGTGGTTGCGCGGATTGCGCCGCAGGCGGCCCGCCGCGAGGTCGCCCAGTCCGGAGGGAGCGTAGAGGTGGCCCTCCGTGTCGATGCCGACGCAGGTGCACTCGACGAGAAACTGGTCGATGCCCTCGCGGGCGCTGCGCAGGGGCGGGCGGTGGAGGCCGTGCTTTTCGGGGAACCACAGGTGGACCCTCGCTTGGTTGCGGACCTCGACCCGGGCCCCCAGGTCGGCGAAGAGGGCGTCGGCGCGGCGGATCACGGCGTCTTCGGCCTCGTAGCTCGGGTCGGGGTCCCAGTAGAAGACGTCGTAATCGCGGATGTGGGCCCCGGGCGGCTGCCCGCCAAGAACATTCCAGACGGTCTGAAAGAGAGCCCCGGCGACGAGGTGGGTTTGCAAAACGCCGAGGTCGGGTAAGCGGTCGAGGAGGGCGGCGTTGACCGGGTTGAGCCGGACGATCTGGAGAAATTCCCCCTCGGTCATGCCTGCCGAGCCCCCGCCACCACCGCCGGAAGGTGCTCGGCGCAGGCCCAGCCGCGCTCCCAGCCGGGCCAGGAGTGTCCCAGGCGCAGGGGAGGCAGCAGGTGTTCGGGAACGGGCAGGCCGCGCGCCCCAATGATGGCCCCCACCACGCAGGCCACCGTGTCGCTGTCGTCTCCACCCAGGACGGCGGGCTCCACGCAGCCGAGCCAGGTGTCTTTACGGGCGTGCGCGACGGCAGCCTCCAACGTGTCGAGCACGAAGCCGCTCTGGGAGGTGACGTGCCCGTCGAGCCCCGAGCGGACGCGGGCACGCACCTGGGCCCGGGCGGCGCGGTCCCGCTCGCGGAAGGCGGCGTGGGCCTCGCGGGTGTCCAGGCCGAAGATTCCGGCGTCGAGCAGCGCGGCGCGGGCGTCGCGAGTATCCATCGCGGCAAGGGCGACCTCCGCCCCTTCCCGATACGGCACTCCGCCTTGCAAGGCGTCTAAAAAGGCCGTCAGGAACACCGAGGCGTGGACGCAGCGGGGGTCGGCGTGCGTGAGGGCCGTGACCGCCGCCGACTCGCGGGCGAGGTCTCCACCCGTGAAGCCCGCGATCCACACGGCGGCGACGCGCATCAGGCCGCCATTTCCCGCGCTCTGGTGGCCGCTCTCCGTCCAGGCCCGGGCGCCGCCGTCCAGTGTCCTGTGGCGCAGGGCCGCGCGGGTCAGATGACCTACGTCCGGTGGTCCGGCGTCCAGCCACGCGCTCAGGGCGACCCGGACGCCCTCCAGCCCCTCCCCCCGCGCATAGCCGAGCAGAGTCGCCACCGTCATCTGGCTGTCGTCGGTGCCCTCGCCGGGTGCGAAGCCGAAGACGCTGCCGGGCTGGTAATCGGTGAAGTGGTCGCCGTAGCGGGCGCGGATTGCCTCGGGGGTCTTGAACTCGGTGGCCGCCCCCAGCGCGTCGGCGGCGGTCAGCGAGAGGAGGGTGTGGAGGTGGGGGTCGGTCACGCCCTTATTCTTCCAGCCAGGGGAAGCCCCAGGGGTCGAGCCTGGAGAGAGCGTCTACCCGCGCCGCATCGTGCGTGCGGACCGGCAGCGGGAGGTCGGCGGGCGTGACGGGCACGGCGAGCACGGGCCGGACCGGGGCCGGACCGGGGCCGGACTGATCCAGTGGGGCTCGCGGACCTCTCCCAGTCCGGGCCACTCGTAGGGCGGCATGGGCTCGAAGCCGTCTCTGGGCAGCACGTACACGAAGCCGGGGGAGAGGAGCGAGCACCCGTCCGTCACCCCCGGGTCACGCGGCGCGAGGGACAGAAAGTAGCGCGTCGTGGACCATCCGCCGTTCGCCTCCCGCACCTGCACCGCCGTGTTCAGCATCCGAGCCACGTGCGAACGGTTACAGAGGGCGTACATCATCGCCCACAGCCCGTCCGACGCGGCGAAGACGCCCGTGCGTTTGCTGAACTCGTCTGGGCTGAGGTCGTGCGGCGTGCGGGGCTCGAAGAGGGTGAGGTCGCCCCGCGCCGAGCCGTGGAGCAGCCAGCCCGCCCCGGCCAGCCACGCGAGGAAGGCCCAGATGGGAACGTCTGCCGGGAGCCGTGAGAGGTCCCGGCCATCCAGAGCCGCGCGGAAGCTCTCCACCGCCCCTTCCGGCAGATCGAGCGGCGGAGCTTCGAGCATCCAGGCCCGCACGGTCTACGCCGTGCCCCCCGCCAGTTCCTCCAGCAGATATTCCAGCCGCGTCTGCGCATTTTCCTGGCTGCCGTACACGCTGCGCAGGAGTGCGCCGCCCGGCGCGAAGGCGAACCAGTGCGGCGTGCCCTCCGTCCCCCACGCTCGGGCGAGGTCGCCGCCCACGTCGAGGGCGACGGGGAAGGGCAGCCGGGCGAAGTCCTTTGCGAATCGCACCAGCGTCGGCTCCACGTCCTCGCGCGGGAGGCGGCGGTGGCCCCGGCTGGTGTGCAGGGCCATCAGCCCCACCCGCTCGCCGAACTCGGCGTGCAGGCGCTTGAGGAAGGGAATGCCGCGCGACACGCACCCCGGGCACTCCAGGTTGAAGACCATCACCAGCCCCGGCCTGTCCCACTCGCCGGGGGGCGGCAGCGGCTCGCCGTGCACGAAGTCGGCGGGGGCGGGCCAGTCCATACGGTGGAGTCTACCGCTCCCCTATGCTGGACCCATGAAGCGTGCCCTCCTCGTCCTGTCGGCCCTGGTCCTGTCCTCCGTGTCGCTCGCCGCCACCGTCGCGGACGTGAAGAAAAAGGGCGTGCTCGTCCTGGGCACCGATCCCACCTTCGCCCCCTTCGAGTTCAAGGGACCGGGCGGTGAGGTGCAGGGCTTCGACATCGACATCGCCCGCGCGGTGGCAAAAGACCTCGGGGTGAGGCTGGAGATACGCCCGGTGGGCTTCGGCGCCCTGATGCCCCAGGCGGTCACGTCGGGCCGGGTGGACATGGCGATGAGCGGCATCACGATCACCCCCGAGCGCGCGAAGGTGGTGAGCTTCAGCCAGCCGTATTACCGCAGCGCGCAGGTCTTCATCGTGCGGGGCGGCAACCCCGGGGGGTTCACCTGGCCCGCCGACGTGAAGGGCAAGACCATCGGCGTGCAGGCGAACACGACCGGGCAGTACGCGGCGAACGACCTCCTCAAACCCAAGGGCGCGAGCATCAAGGTCTACGACGACTTCGCCGCCGGACTCGCCGACGTTAAGGCGGGCCGCGTCGCCGCGTTGATCGGGGACGCCCCCACCGTCGCCGACCTCGGGAAGCGGCTGCCGGGCCAGTTCGCGCAGGCGGGCCAGGACCTCGCCGCCGAGGACTACGGGATGGTCTTCGCCAAGGGCAGCGACCTCGCCGCCGCCGCGAACCGGACGCTGGCGCGGCTGCGGTCGAGCGGGGAATATCAGAAGCTCCTGAACAAGTGGATCGTCCAGAAGTAGGCGGCTGAAGCAAGAAGATGGGTTTGAAGTCGACTCGGAGCGTCCGGCGACGGGCGGGCAGCCTGACAATGCGGGGCACGCTGGGGCGTCACGTCAGCCCACGACCTGAACCTCTCACCAGGAAAGGAAGTGGCCGGACGCTCTGGCAAGAGGGTGTCCGGCCCGGTACTGCTATGCCCAAGCCACAGCATACCAGAAAGCGCACCAAGCCACGCAGGAAAGCCAGGAAGCAACCCAAGCGGGTCACCCCGTGGAAGGAGCTGATCGGCCTCGCCTCGCTGGTCTGGAGCGTCTTCCGGTTTCTATGGGAGCATGGTCATCGGAGCGGTTCTTAGCCGCTCTGAACTGGGTTTAAGCCTCTCGCGCCCCGCCTGACTTGCCCGCCGCCCTCGCCGGGCGGTTTTTTCTTTGGTGGTACTAGACTGACCCCGCATGGCCGACCTCCTGACCGGCTTCCGCACCGTCCTCGCGGGCGACTATCCGGCGCTCCTGCTCTCCGGCCTGGGCCTCACGCTCGCCGTCAGCCTGTGCGCGCTCGGGGTGTCGGTCGTGCTGGGTACGGCGCTGGGGGTGGCGCGGGTGTTCCGGCTGCCCGTCCTCGGCGCGTTCGGCAACGCCTACGTGGAGGTCGTGCGCGGCATTCCCCTGATCGTGCTGCTCAGCGTCGTGTATTACGGGTTGCCCGCGCTGGGCGTCACGCTGGAGGGCTTTCCGGCGGCGGTGATCGCGCTCGGGATGTACTCGGCGGCGTACACGAGCGAGATCGTGCGCGGGGGCCTGACGGGGGTGCCGCACGGGCAGGTCGAGGCGGCCCGCAGCCTGGGGCTGAGCCGCGCGCAGGCGCTGCGCTTCGTGATTCTCCCGCAGGCGTGGCGGGTCGCACTCCCCGCCCTCGGCAACGAGTTCGTGAGCCTGATTCTGGGGAGCAGCCTCGCCAGCGCCGTCACCTTGCAAGAACTCTTCGCGCAGGGCAAGTACATCACGGGGGTCACCTACCGCCAGTTCGAGGTCTACGCCGTGCTCGCCGCGGTGTACTTCGTCCTGACCTTCACCCTGACCCGGCTGGTGCGGGCGCTCGAACGGCGGCTGAGCCGCGGGCAGACGTTGCCTGCGCGGCGGGTGATCTGATGCGGGTGCGCCGCCTCGTCCTGACGGCTCCGCGCGCTTTCCGGTGGGAGGAGGTGACCTTGCCCCCACCCGGCCCCGGTGAGGTCCGCGTCCGCACGCACCTGAGCGCCGTGAGCGTGGGGTCGGAACTTGGGGTGGTGGAAGGCCGGGTGCCAGGTGGCGCCTATCCCCGCCCGCTCGGCTACCAGACGCTCGGGGTGGTCGAGGCGGCGGGGGAGGGGGTCCGGCTCGCGCCCGGCACGCGGGTGGTCACGGTGCTGGGGCACGCGGGGGGCGGGGTTCACCGGGAGGCAAACGTCGTCCCCGTCCCCGGCGGGGTGCCCAGCCGGGTGGCCCTCGCCGTCATCCTGGGCGAGGAAACCTCCAAGGGTGTCCGCAGGGTCGCCCCTGGCCCCGGCGAGCGCGTCCTCGTGGCGGGGGCGGGGCTGCTGGGCCTGCTGACCGTGTTCAACCTGACCCGGCGCGGCGCGCCTCAGGTCACCGTCACCGAACCGGACCCAGGGCGCCGAGAGCTGGCCCGGACGCTCGGGGCGCGGGAGGCCCTGCCGCCCGGTACAGTGGGCCGCGATGACTTCGACGTGGGGTTCGAGTGCAGCGCGTCCCCTGCCGCCTTCGCGGAACTGCTCGCCTGCCTGCGCCCCGGCGGGCGGGTCTGCGTCCTCTCGGATGGCAACTGGGGGGCGCTGACCCTGCCCCCCGCCTTCCACACCCGCGAGCTGACCGTCACGGCGTCGAGCGACGGAGAGGACTACGCCGCCTATGCCCGCTGGCTGTGGGGGCACGCTGACCCGGTGCTGGAGCGTCTGTTCGAGGTGACTGTCCGCCCTGGCGACCTGCCCGCCTCCTTCAACCGGCTGCGGTTCCTGCCGCGCCCTGTCTCGCTCGTCGCCGACTGGAGGGGGGAGGGTTGACTCCGCTCCCCTTCCGGCCCGCCTTCTGGCGCGGCTTCCGGGCCCTGATGCCGCTGTGGCTCGGCCTGATCCCCTTTGCGGTCGCCTACGCGGTCACGGCGCGGGCGGCGGGGTTGACGGTGTGGGAGACGCAACTGCTCAGCCTCACTGTCTTCGCGGGCGCCTCGCAGTTCGCGGCGGCGGGGTTGTTCGGGGCGGGGGCCTCCGGGTGGGGCATCGTGGCGACCACCTTCTTGCTCAATGCCCGGCACGTGCTGTACGGCCTGAGCCTCGCGCGGCAGCTTCCCCTGGGGCGGGGGGAGCGAATGATCGCCGCCCAGTTCCTCACCGACGAGGCGTACGGGGTGGCGGTCGTGCGCGGGCCGGGGGAGCCGGGAGGCCTGAGCTTCGGCTTCCTGCTGGGCGCCGAACTCAGCCTGTACGTGATCTGGAACGCGGCGACCCTCGCCGGGGCGCTCGCGGGCGCGGTGCTCCCCGACCCCGCCGCCCTCGGCGTGGGCGTGGTCTTCCCGCTCGCCTTCCTCGGGCTGCTGGTGCCGATGGTGCGTGACCGGGTGAGCGTCCTCGTGGCGCTGCTCTCCGGTGTGGGGGCCTGGGTTCTCGGGCGCGCGTTGCCGGGCGGGCTCGTCGTGCTGCTCGCCGGGGTGGGTGGGGCCCTGCTCGGGGCTTTCCTGGTCACCAGAGGAGGTCAGGCGGGGGAGAGCGCGTGAGCGTCCCGGTCGTCATCCTGCTGATGTGGGCGGTGACCTACCCCGCGCGGCTGCTCGGCCTCAGCCTGGGTCGCCTGCGGCTGCCGCCCTTCTGGCTCGCCTTCCTGCGCTTCGTGCCCGTCAGCGTCTTCGCGGCGCTCATCGTCCCCGACGTGCTCGGCAGCCCCGAGTGGGCCCGCCGCCTGGTGGGCTGCGCGGTCGGCGGCCTGCTGATGTGGCGCACCCGCAACCTCGCCCTGGGCATCCTGGTCGGCTTCGCGGCGTCCTGGGCGGCGCGGCTGGCGGGGTTGTGAAGGGTGGCACCTCAGTCGTCCTCAAAGACTGGAAGAACGATGTCCTCCAGAGCCTCTAAATAGTCGCGGCACTCGCCGGACAACCTTCCGACCACCCCGGCGAGCTTTCCCTGACAGTCTCGCGGCAGGTGGAGGGTCGGGGCGTCCCTGGCACCAGCGTTCCGGGAAAGTCGCACGAGCAGCCCTGCCACATCCGCGTCCAACATCACGAGGTCCACGCTTCCCACGCCGGGAGGGCAGGGTGGGGACCGCCATTCGTGCCGGACGGCGAACGATTCCTGCCAGGATGAACCTTGATCGTCTGGGGAGGGCATCCGTTCCACAGGATGTCGGGGACGGTCTGACCCGGCAGTGCGCCTCCCACCCCCACCGAAGGCCGACTGCCGAAACACCTCTCCCTCACCCGGTCGCGCTATCTTGGCGGTGAATGACGGCACAGGCAGGAGTCATCGACGGGAAGTACGAGGTCGTCCGCGAACTCGGGCGGGAGGGCAACGTGACCCTCAGCGAGGTGCGCTCGGGGGAGGGCGTGACCCGGCGCCTGGCCTGGTTCGAGGTCTCCACCCCCGAGGGCCGGCAGGGCTTCCACGCCTACCGCTCGGCCCTGCGCGCCATCGAACCCGCGGGGCTGACCGACGTGGTGGCCCGCCCCGGCGCGTACTACGCCGTGTGGCAGCCGGTGGCGGGAATGCCCCTGGCCGAGTTCGCCGACCAGCCCAACAAGCAGGAGGAGACGGTCGACGCCGTGCGCTCGCTTGCCGCCCGGCTCGCCGAGCAGGGGTACGCCCTGCCCGACGCGGACGTGGTGATCGAGGGCCGCGAGCCCCGCGTCGCCTACCTGCGGCCCGCGCCGGGGGGGCGCTCCCCCGAGGAGGTCGTCCGGCTGAGCGAGGTGGCCCTCGCGGGCCTCGCCAGGGGGCGGATTCGGCCCAAACGCCAGCGGCAGCCGGGCGCGTGGCTCGCCTTCGTGCCGGGGCTGCTGCTGCTCGGCGGGGCCGCCTACCTGGGGACCCAGGCGGCGCAGATTTACCTCAATCCCCCCGTGCGCGAGGTCGCGGCGGTGGCGGGCCGGGGGGCGCAGGCCGCCGCCGAGAGCCTCACGGGATCGGGCTTCCGGGTGGAGTACACCCTGGGGGACGCGAACAACGTGCCCATCGGCGCCGTGATCCGCCAGGACCCGGCGGCGGGCACCCAGCTCCCGGTGGGGCGCCTGGTCACCCTGACCGTGAACAACCCGCCCAGCCTGAGCGTGCCCAGGTTGGAAGAGCTCACGGTGGCCCAGGCGCGCGGGGCGCTGCGCGACTCGTCCCTGACCCTGGGGCAGGTCTACCGGGTGGACGGGACGCTGACGAACACGCCCGAGGGCCGCATCGTCGCCCAGGTGCCCGAGGCGGGCGCGAACCTGCAACGCGGCCAACCCGTGCAGCTTCTCGTCTCGACGGGCGTGCGCGGCGAGGACACCTGGATCGCCGACCTGACGGGCCTGCCCTTCGAGGCCGCCCGCGAACACGCCCGCGCCGCCGGGCTGGTCGTCAACCGGGTGGTGGAGCGCACGAGCGACGCTCCCGAGAACACCGTGCTGGAGCAGACCCCCGCCCCCTACGTGCGCGTCGCGGTGGGCAGCCCGGTGACGCTCACGGTCGCCGTGGCCCGCTTCGTCGCCCCCAGCCGCCCGGCGGGGAGCCTGCCCCTGCCCCCGCCGCCCCCCACCCCCGAGCAGCCCGCCACGCCGGAGGCGGTGCCCGGAGAGCCGGGCGGGGCCACCACCGGGACGGAAGGCGGGGGGGCCACCGCCGAGCCTCTCGCCCCCGAGAACATTCCCGCCACGCCGCTCCCCTCGCCTGGGGAGAGCCCCGCCACCGGGGAAGGCCGCACCGTGAACTTCCGCTACGTCTTCCCGAGCGACCTCCCCGCCGGGACGTACACCATCGCCGTGCGCGACGCGAACGGGGAGCGCGAGATCCTGGCCGCCACCGACAGCTCCCAGCTCGCAGGCGCGACCGCCGAGCAGCGCGACATCCCCGTCACGGGCGACGTGGTGTTCGTGATCCGGCAAAACGGGGCCGAGTACACGACGGTCACGCCGTAGGGGTGGGTCGTGGGGAGCTTCCCGCTTCCTCTCCCCCCGCCAGAGCATTCTGCGAGAAACCTGTCACCCTGAACGAAGAGAAGGGTCTCGCCGACCTGGCGACGGGCCCCCGCGGAGTTGCCCCCGAAGCGAAGGTCTCCGCCCGACCGCGTTCTCGTGCGGGGCGCTCCGGGAAGACGGCGCGAAAGGTGTCTCCTCCACGCCCCCGCGCTCCTGCCCCCGTTACCCTGACGGGCAGGCTCCGGACCTTCTCTCCGGCCCACCCGACACCCATGATCTACCTCGACTACGCCGCCACCCATCCCATGACGCCCGAGGCGCTCGCCGCCTATGCCGAGGCCGCCGCGCTGCCCGGCAACCCGGCCTCGGTCCACGCGGCGGGGCAGGCCGCCCGCGAGCGGCTGGAGGAGGGCCGCGCCCGCGTCGCCGCCGCGCTGGGGGTGGACGCCCGCACCGTGGTCGCCAACGGGGGCGGCACCGAGGGGGACAACCACGTCCTGCTCGGGGTGGCCCGGGCGTGGGTGGAGGCCCACGGGCAGCCCGGCCACCTCGTCACCACCCTCACCGAGCACTCCGCCGTCCTCGCGCCCGCCCGGTGGCTCGCCGCGCAGGGGTGGGACGTGACCTTCCTGACGCCGGACGCGCACGGGCGCTATGACCCGGCCCAGCTCGCCGAGGCCCTGAGGGACGGCACGGCGCTCGTGTCCATCCACCACGCGAACAACGAGATCGGCACCGTGCAGGACACCGCCGCGCTCGCCGCCGTGGCCTTGGAGCGGGGCGTTCCCTACCACACCGACGCGGTGCAGGCACCCGGTGTGTTGCTCCTCGATCTGCCCGGCTGGGGCGTCAGTTATGCCACCCTCAGCGCCCACAAGTGGGGCGGGCCGCGCGGGGTGGGGTTCCTGTACGTGCGGCGCGGCGCGGCCCTGCCCCCCGTCACCCTCGGCGGCGGGCAGGAGGGGGGCCTGCGCGCCGGAACCCAGAACACGGCGGGCGTGTACGCGGCGGGGGTGGCCCTCACCCACGCGGAGGCGGAGCGGGAGTCCACCTGCGCGCACCTGACCCGGCTGCGGACGCGCTTCCTGGCCGGGGTGGCGGGCATCCCTGGCCTGGGGGTGAACCACCCCCCGGACGCCAGCCCCAAGATCGCGTCGGTGACGGTTCCCGGCGCGGACGGCGAGGCCCTGCTGATGAACCTCGACCTGCTCGGCGTCTGCGCGAGCGCCGGGAGCGCCTGCGCCGCCGGAACGATGCAGCCCAGCCACGTGCTCACCGCCGTCGGCCTGGGCGAGGCGGACGCCCGCGCTACGCTGCGCTTCAGTTTTGGCCGGGCGACCACGGAGGCCGAGGTGGACGCCGCCGCAGGGGCGCTGACGCAGGCGGCGGGGTGGAGCCGGGGCTGACCGCTGGAGAGAAGTCGGCGACACTGCTTCCCAGGACCCTCGCCGGAGGAGGTGTCACCCTGAACGAAGTGAGGGGTCTCGCCCGGGGCATCGGGGAGGTTTCGCTTCACTCAGCATGACCGACCCTTCTGGCCGCTCCGGGGCCAGGTGGCCGAGCGTGGCTGCCCTGGGAAGGGTCCGCCGCGTCCGCGCCCCTGACGCCTTCGCCCGTCAGCGGGTCCATCCCGCTCCGCTCCGACCCTGGGTGAGGCTCAGCGAAGGCCCGGCTCAGGGATTGCCCGGTTCCGCCAGCGTCAACGTCTGCTGCCGGGTCTGCCCGCCGCGCCGCACGGTGAGGGTCACCCGGTCGCCGGGCTGCCGGACGATCAGGGCACTTTGCAGGTCCTGCACGGTGGAGACCTCCTGGTCCCCGATCCGCGTGATGATGTCCCCGCCCACCCGCAGGCTCCCGCCCGGCACGGCGACCTCGCGGCTGCCGCCCCGCAGCCCCGCCTGGGCCGCCGGGCTGGCCGGGGTCACCTCCTGCACGAGCACGCCGTTGTCGGGGAGGTCCAGCCCCTGCCGCGCCTGCGGGCTGAGCGCCTGAAGGGGAAAGCCCACGATCCCGATGCGCGGCGCTCCCACCTCCCGCCCGGCGCGCAGCCGAGGCAAGATCGCCTTGGCGACGTTGATGGGGACCGCGAAGCCCACCCCGGCGCTCTGCCCCACCCCGGTCGCCGCCCCGGCGGGCGAGAGGATCTGGGTGTTCACCCCGATCACCTCGCCCCGGCTGTTGACCAGCGGCCCGCCCGAGTTGCCGGGATTGATCGCCGCGTCGGTCTGGATGGTGTTCTGGGGGATGTCGTTCACGCCGATGGGGACGACCCGGTTTTTCGCCGACACGATGCCCTGGGTGACGGTGAATTCCAGCCCGAAGGGCGCCCCCATCGCGATGGCCTTCTGGCCCACCCGTACCCGGTCGCTGTTGCCCATCGCCATCGGCTCGTAGGCGGTTTGCGGCACGTTCTGCGCCTGGAGGAGGGCGAGGTCGTAGTCGGGGGCGGTGGCGATCACGCGGGCGGGGTACTCGCGCTGGCTCTCGTGCAACCGCACGGAGACCCGGCTCGCCCCGCTGACGACGTGGTTGTTGGTGATGATGAACCCCTGGTTGTCGATGAAAAAGCCCGAGCCCGAGCCCGTCGGCTCGATGCCCCCGCCCGCGCTCGGCCCCGGGGTGGGCGCCGGACCGCCGAAGGGGTTGGAGAGCAAGTCGGTCTGCGGCGCGTCGAAGCGGGTGACGAACACCACCCCGTCCTGTCGCCGCTCGACCACCTCGACGGTGTTCTCCTCATAGTTCAGCAGGTCGATCCGCTCCTGCGAGGCGGTGGGGGCCGCCCCCGTGGTCTGCCCCTGCGCCGTCCGGGTCTGCCCGGGGGACGTGGCCTGCGACTCACCCTGCGTGGCGCCCGCGGGGGGAGTGCTCTGGCCCTGCGCCGCTTCCGGCGGTGTCTGGCTCTGCTGGGGCTGCGCCGAGTTCTGGGACGTGGTGCCCGTGCTCTCCTGGGTAGTGCTCGTGTTGTTCGCGTTGCCCGTTCCGGTGTCACACCCGGCGAGCGCCAGGCTGAGCAAGACGAGCAGCGCTGCGGAGCCCCGTCCGGGCGTGCGGGGGGAGGGGCGGCCCGGATGGCGGTGAGGTGCGTTCATGGCTCATTATTCGCCTCTGCGGGTGTGCCGTGTGACAGGGCGCCCTTGAGCAAGGTCAGGGAAAGGGCCCGGCCTCACACCTTCACCCGGAGAGCCACCCGCTGCCCATACCTCTTCATCTGCCAGGCGGGCACGTGCGATTGCGCGCTGTCGCCCGGGGCGAAAAGGGCACCATCCCTGGACAACTCATTCGCGCTGTCGAGCCACGACCTCCAACGCTCAGAAGGGCAGCAGCCCGGTCATCAGGTAGACACTGCCCCTTGTCGGTCCGTCTGCGTTGTCCAAAACGTTGAAGCCCCCGATGCGACCGTCCACGTCACAGAATTCCCTCTCGCTGCTCGTCGGGGCGCGGCAATTCACGTCGTGCAGCCTGCCGTCGAGGGTCCGCATCTGCCCGGTCTGGAGCTTCGGGGCGGCGAAGATGTGGGCGCGTGCGAAGGTTCCCGCCTCCGCCGAGGCGAGGAAGTTCTCGACGCTGACGCCCTTACGCGCCAGCGCTGCGGCGAGTTCGGGGCGGTCGTCCCCATTGGGCAGCAAAACGGTGACCTCCCCCTCCACCGTCCTCAGGACGGGCAGGATGGCCTGACAGCCCAGCCCCTCCTTGTCACGGGCACAGAGCCGGATGTACTCGCGCGCATCCGGCGGCGTGTACAGATCGAGGCCGGGGCTGCACGCCGACAGCATGACGGCGGTGAGGGCAGCGGGAAGCAGGTTCATAGGTCACCCCAGCGTAACCCCGCAGGGGCAAGAAAAAGCCCCCGACACCCTCTCCGGGCACGGGGACTTCCTGACGCTCGCCACCTGACCCTCACGCGAACTGCGCCAGCACCTGCTCCAGCCTCTCCTTCTGCGCCGAGAAGTCCTGCACGCGGCGCCGTTCCTCCTCGATCACATCGTGAGGGGCGCGGGCGACGAAGCCTTCGCTTCGCAGCTTGCCCTGCGCCTGCCTGATCTGCTTGTCGAACTCGGCGAGGCGCTTGCGTTGCCGGGCGAGCCAGTCTTCCACGTCCACCGTGCCCTCCAGCGGCGCGCGCACCGTCACACCCGCCTCCACGGCGCTGAGGGTGCGGCCCTCCAGCACGTCCGTCAGGGTCACGCGGGCGATGCCCTCCACCACCCGGGCGTTCTCGCGCACGAGAGGAGCGAGGTCGCCCTCCACCGCCACGCTCAGGCGGTCTTGCGGAGAGAGGCCGAGTTCGTTCTTCAGGCTGCGGGCGGCACTCACGGCGGCGCGCAGGGCCCCGAAGGCGCGGGTGGCCTCGGCGTCGTGCAGCGTCTCGTCCGGCTGCGGCCACGAGTGCAGCGCGAGCTGGCGGCGGTGCCCGAGAGAGGCGTACAGCTCCGACGTGATGAAGGGCATGAAGGGGTGCAGCAGCTTGAGGATGTGCTCCAGCACGGCCTTGAGGGTGCCCAACGTGCCGAGCCGCCCCTCGGCGAGCGCGGGCTTGGCCGCCTCGATGTACCAGTCGCAGAACTCGTCCCAGGTGAAGGCGTACAGGGCGCGGATGGCCGCCCCGATGTCGTACTCGTCCAGCAGGGCCGTCACCTCCGCCGTCACCGCGTTCAGGCGGCTGATGATCCAGCGGTCGGCGAGGGTGAGGTCGGGCCGGGCGCGGAGTTGGGCCAGGGCGTCCCGGCTGCGCAGGGGGTCGCTGCCGTGCGTGTCCGGCGCCTCCACCGCGCTCCGGACATAGCGGGTCAGGTCGTCGTCCCCGCCGAGGTTCGGCACGCCCTCGGCCAGCCGCAGCCGGGCGAAGCGGGCCGCGTTCCAGAGCTTGTTGGCGAAGTTGCGCCCCTGCTCGAACCGCCGGGGATCGTGCCGGATGTCCTGCCCGCCCGTGGACAGGCTGGTGAAGGCGAAGCGGCAGGCGTCCACCCCGTAGGTGTCGAAGAGTTCCAGGGGGTCGATGCCGTTCCCCTTGCTCTTGGACATCTTCTGCCCCTTGGCGTCGAGGTACAGGCCGTGCAGCATCACCGTGGAGAAGGGGGCCTGTCCGGTGAAGTGGTACCCCGCCATCTCCATGCGCGCCACCCAGAAGAACAGGATGTCGTAGCCGGTCACGAGCACCTGGGTCGGGTAGAACTTGCGGTAGTCCTCGCAGTCGGTGTCCGGCCAGCCCAGCGTCGAGAAGGGCCAGAGGTTCGAGGAAAACCACGTGTCGAACACGTCCGGGTCGCGGCGCAGGTTGAGGTGGGCGTAGCGCGGGTCCTGGTCGCAGTCGAGGTCGGGAGTCTCGGGGCTCGGCACGTACACGTTGCCCTCGTCGTCGTACCACGCGGGAATCTGGTGGCCCCACCAGAGCTGGCGCGAGATATTCCAGTCGCGGATGTTCTCCAGCCAGTCGCGGTTGACCTTGGTGTACCGCTCGGGCGTCAGGCGGATCTCGCCCGCGTCGAGCCCGGCGAGCACCCGGTCGGCCATCGGCTTCATGGTCACGAACCACTGGGTCGAGACGATGGGCTCCACCGGCACCTTCGTCCGCTCGCTCAGGCCGATGGCGGTGTCGTGGTCTCTCTCCTCGATCAGGTCGCCCGACTCGGCCAGCGCCGCCACCACCGCTTTCCGGGCCGCAAACCGCTCCATGCCCCGGAAGGGTTCGGGCACGAGGTCCGAGCCGAGGTTGCCGTCGAGGTCGATCACGCTGGGTCGCGCTAAGTTATGCCGCTCCCCGATCTCGAAGTCGGTGGGGTCGTGGGCGGGGGTGATCTTCAGGGCGCCCACGCCGAACTCCCGCTCCACCGCCTCGTCGGCGATGATCGGGATGAACCGGTCGGTGAGGGGGATGCGCGCCCGCTGGCCGATCAGGTGCCGGAACCGCTCGTCCTCGGGATGCACGGCAATCGCCTGGTCCGCGAAGATCGTCTCGGGCCGGACGGTGGCGATGCGGATTTCACCGCTTTCACCGTTGCTGGCGGGAAGAGACGGGTCCTCCAGCTTGTAGCTCAGAGTGGACATCTTCCCCTTGCGCACCTCGCGGTCGATCTCCAGTTCGGAGAGGGTGGTCTGCGAGGCGGGGTCCCAGTTCACGATGCGCTCGCCGCGGTAGGCGAGGCCCTCGTGGTAGAGCCGCACGAACTGGGCGCGCACGGCCTTGCTGAGTTCCTCGTCCATCGTGAACTTCTCGCGGGTCCAGTCCACGCTCACGCCGAGACGGGTCAGTTGGTCGAGGATCATCCCGCCCGACTGCGCCTTCCACTCCCACACGCGGTTCACGAACGCCCCCCGCCCCAGGTCGAAGCGGGTCAGGCCCTCCTGCTTGAGCTGGCGCTCCACCACGACCTGCGTGCTGATGCCCGCGTGGTCCATCCCCGGCAGGTACAGGGCCTCGAAGCCCTGCGTCCGTTTGAAGCGGATCAGGGTGTCGATCAGGGTGTTGTCGAGCGCGTGCCCCAGGTGCAGGTTGCCCGTCACGTTGGGCGGCGGAATCACGATGGTGAAGGGGGGCTTGCCGCTGCTCGCGTCCGCCCGGAAGGGTTCGCTCCTCCAGCGCGCGGCCCAGGCGGGCTCGATGGCGGCGGGATCGAAGGCCTTGGCGAGGGCGCCGGAGCCCGCCTCGGTGGGGTCGAAGGTCGTGTCAGTCATGGGAAAGCTCCATCGGGGGGAGGTGAAGGTGCCGGGTGAGTTCGGGGAGGGCGGCGTCGTGGCCGTCGCCGGGAGTCAGGCTAGAGGCGCCGAGGGGAGCGAAGCGGCAGAGGAAGGTGAGCCCGGCGTCCCCTCCCCCGTGCGTAACCCGGTGCGCCCAGGCGTCCGGAGTGTCGGGCGGGGCCGACAGGTGGAAGACGTGCCAGACCTCCGCAAGCTCCCCCTTCGACCAGGGAAAGGAGGCGAGGTGGGCCGGGCCGCTCAGCTCCAGGCCCGTCTCCTCCCGCGTCTCGCGCACGGCGGCCTCCGCGGAGGTTTCGCCCGTCTCCAGCCCGCCCGCCGGAACCTGCACGCCCGCGTCCGGGTACTCGGGGGTGTGCTCGAAGACGAGCAGTTCGCCGTTGCGCGTGACGTAGGCGAGGGCGCGCTCCCGCAGGCCGCGTTGCCGGGCCAGAGCGCGGGCCTCTGGCAGGGGCAGGGAATGTCCGGTCAGGGGTTGGGTCACGGGGAAACCTCCAGAAACGAGAACGCCTCGTCCGCCGGAACCTGCGCTCCGGGTGCGGACGAGACGAGGCGACTGCCTCCTGATCCCGCGGTACCACCGCCGTTCCGGCCCGTATGCGGGCGCGGCGCTCACGCTGCGCTGTGTCGGGCGCACCCGGACGGCTCTACACACCTCTTCAGGCTTCTTCCGCCCTGCTCGCGGGCGACTTTCCCCGGCGGCCCTCCCGGTCCCGCTCTCAGTCGCGGCGGAACCTTCCTGTGGGCGCACCCTCCGGGTACTCCTCCCGGTCACTGCTGGGAGACAGTATAGAAGAGCCGGGCGGGGGGAAGGATGCGTCACCTGGCGCATCGTCCGGGGAGGCGGGCCAGGCTCACCCCAGCTCGATGAGTCCCGCCGTCAGGAAGGGCCGCAACGTCTCCAGCGTGGCCCGGGGAGAGCCGCCCGCCCGCTCCAGCACGGCGCGCAGGGGCACCCCATCCGAGACGTGGCTCAGCGCGGCGTACTGTGCCCGGGTGACGGGCTGGGCCTCCGTCCAGCGCGGCGTGAAGCGCAGGGGCCGCTCCCAGTCGGGGAAGGCGCGCAGCAGCGGGCCCCAGGCGTCCGCCTCCCCGATCATCTGGCGCAGGGCCGGGTCGCGGCGGAGCGAAAGCGTGCGCTCGGGGGCCGCGCCCCCGGGGTCGAAGGTGAAGGTGCCCGCGTCGAGGCTGCTCAGCAGTTGCAGGGCGCCCTCGCCCGTCAGGGTCCCCGCCCGCGCGTGGATCACCTCGCCCGGCTCGAACCACAGGTCTCCCCCCCGCGCGTGCGTGACACTCAGCCGCCCGCCCCGCCCGCTGGAGAGCAGCATCTGCATGACGGAGAGAAACGGAAACACCGCGAGGTCACCGCGAACCATATGAAGAAGAGTTTAGGGCCTGCGGGAGGGGGGATGTCTGCCCCCGCCCAATGGAGGAAGCCCCGGGACACGGCACGCTCGCCGCCCTCCCGGGGCTCCGCTGAGAAAAGGCTTCAATCGATGCTCGCGCGCCAGCGCCACTCGGAGGCCCGCTTCATCACGTGCGCGAGGCCGCCTGTGATGGCGAGCTTCTGGTTCCAGGGCAGCTTCATCCAGCCCACCGCCATCAGGCCGCCCAGGGAGACGAACTCGCCCAGGGTGGTGGGCTCGTAGGCCTCGGGCTCCTCGCCGCGCGCCAGCCGCATGACGTTCTTGCCCGTCAGGCGGCCCTGCTGCCCGGCGTGCTGGGCGGTCGTGGGCACGGGCTTGCCGTCCTGGTTCAGGGCCAGGCCCATGTCGCCGATCACGAACACGTCGGGGTAGTTCTTGGCGCGCAGGGACCCGTCCACCGCGATGCGCCCGCCGGGGCCCTTCTCCAGCCGCTCGCCCCGCACGATGTCGCGCGCCGCGATGCCGCCCGTCCAGATGATCTTGCCCGCCGCCAAGACCTTTTGTTCGCCGTCTTGCGTCTGCACCGTCACGCTGTCGGCGGTCGCGCCCATCAGGCGGTGGCCCACCAGGATGTGGATGCCGTACTCGCGCAGGGTCTGCTCGGCTTTCTGCCGCAGCGCGTCGTCGAGGATCGGGAGAATCTTGGGCCCAGCCTCCACGAGGTAGATCTGGAAGGGGGGCAGGCCGCGCTCGCGGCTGAGGATCTCGGCGCGCTGGGCCAGCTCGGTCACGAGTTCCACGCCCGTCAGGCCCGCGCCGCCCACCACGATGTCGCGGTTGCCCTCGTAGTCGCTGGCAAAGGCCCGGTTTACGAAGGAGAAGATCTCGTCCGCGTCGCTGAGCTGCTTGAGCTCGGTGGCGTTCTCCGCCAGGCCCGGAATGCGGTAGAAGTTCGTCACCGAGCCCAGCGCCACGACCAGCGTGTCGTACGTCAGGACGCGCCCGTCTTTGAGTTCGACCTCCTTCTGGTCCACGTCCACGTTCTCGACCTGCGCCTGCTCGAGGTGGACGCCCGTGCCCCTCAGCAGCGGAGCGAGCGGCAGCGTCACCGGCGTGTTGTGCGCGGCGGCCTCGTGCAGCCGGGTCTCGAAGGTGTGATAGGCGTTTTGCTCCACCAGGAGCGCTTCCAGCTCGGGCAGGGGCTTCATTTTCGTGGCCGCCGCGAGTCCCGCGTAACCGGCACCGAGGATCAGGGTCTTCATGCAGTCACTCCTGTGAATGAATTCACGAGTTCACTTCGAGGCGGAGGTCACCCCAAGGAACGGGCCGGAGGGGTCCTCCGGTCACCGTTCCAGTCTACACGCCACGCGAAATGGACGTGTAAGCAAGGCCTTCATATCGGGCCCCGCCCCCCCGCCGGCGAGACCGGACGCGGGGCCACACCCCGGGGCTCCGGTTCATGCTTCAATGCAGGGGTACACACAATCCGCCCCGCCCGCAGGCCCACGGCGCACGGGCCCTGCCCCTTTCGCCCCCCAGCCGAGCTGCTCTCCCGCCCCCCGGAGGCCCCGCATGAACGTGACCGTCAACGTGAACGGCAAGCCCTACACCCGCGACGTGGAGCCCCGGATGCTCCTCGTGCACTTCCTGCGCGACGAACTCGGTCTGACCGGCACCCACGTGGGCTGCGACACCTCCCAGTGTGGTGCCTGCACCGTGCACCTCGGCGGCGACGCCATCAAGAGCTGCACCGTCCTCGCCGTGCAGGCCGACGGGATGGAGGTCACCACCATCGAGGGGATCGGCACCCCCGGCGCCCTCCACCCCCTCCAGGCGGGCTTCTGGGAGGAACACGGCCTCCAGTGCGGCTTTTGCACCCCCGGCATGATCATGGCCTCCGCCGAACTCCTGAGGCACAACCCCTCCCCCAGCGAGGAGGACATCAGATACCACCTCGAAGGCAACTACTGCCGCTGTACCGGCTACCACAACATCGTCAAGGCTGTCCAGCACGCCGCCGGGGCGATGCGCGGGGCGCAGGGACAGGAGCAGGGGCAGGCGGCGGACGATTGAGAAAAGCAGTGAGTAGGAAGTGGGCAGTGGTCAGTGGAACAAGATCAGCAAAGGCAAATGCTCTCGCTAGAGTTCCCACTTCCTCCTAACCACTCACCACTTCCCCGTTCCGGAGGAACATTTATGACCCAGTCCAGGCAAGAGAAGTACATGGGCCAGGCCCTCAAGCGCAAGGAGGACCCGCGCTTCATCACAGGGGCGGGGCAGTACACCGACGACTTCGTGGTGCACGGGATGCTGCACGCGGCGATGGTCCGCAGCCCCTACGCGCACGCCCGCATCGGGAATATCGACAAGGCGAGCGTGGAGGGGATGCCGGGCGTGGTCGCCGTCTACACGGGCGAGGACGTGAAGGCCGCCGGGCTCGGAAGCATTCCGGTGGGCTGGCTGCTCCCCGGCCTCTTGGTGCCCGCCCACCACGCCATCGCGCAGGGCGAGGTCAACCACGTCGGCGACATCGTGGCGGTGGTGATCGCCGAGACGCGCGTGCAGGCGGAAGACGCCGCCGCGCTGCTCGACGTGGAGTACGAGGCGCTGCCTGCCGTGTCGCTCGGGAGCGCCGCGCTGGAGGAGGGCGCCGCGCAGGTCCACGACGACGTGCCCGGCAACGTGGCCTTCCGCTGGGAGATCGGGGACGAGGCCGCGCTGAACGAGGCCTTTAACCGCGCCCACAAGACCGTGAAGGTCAAGCTGCGCAACCACCGCCTCGTGCCCAACGCCATCGAGCCGCGCGCTTCGCTCGCCCAGTTCGCGCCCGCCAGCGGCGAGTACACGCTGCACACGACCTCGCAGAATCCGCACATCCACCGCCTGATCCTGGCGGCCTTCGTGATGGGCATCCCCGAGCACAAGCTGCGCGTGATCAGCCCCGACGTGGGCGGCGGCTTCGGCTCCAAGATCTTCCAGTACCAGGAAGAGGTCATCGTCCTGATGGCGGCGCGTCAACTCGGGCGCCCGATCAAGTGGGCCGCCCGCCGCAGCGAGTCCTTCGTCTCGGACATGCAGGGCCGCGACCACGAATCCGAGGCCGAACTCGCCGTGGACGAGAACGGCAAGATGCTCGGGCTGCGGGTGAACACGGTCGCCAACCTGGGGGCGTACCTCACCTTATTTGCGCCCGCCGTGCCCACCTACCTGTACGGCACGCTGCTCAACGGGGTGTACAAGTTCCCCGCCATCCACGCGAAGGTGACGGGCGTGGTGACGAATACCGTGCCCGTGGACGCCTACCGCGGCGCGGGCCGTCCCGAGGCGACCTACCTCATCGAGCGCATCGTGGACGTGATGGCGCACGAGCTGGGGATGGACCCCGCCGAGTTCCGCCGGATCAACTTCATTCAGGCCGACGAGTTCCCGTACCAGACGCCCGTCGCGCTCGTGTACGACTCCGGCGACTACGAGCCCGCGCTCGACATGGCGCTGGAGATGATGAACTACCGGGAGCTGCGCGCCGAGCAGGAGCGCATGAAGGGCACGAACAAGATTCTGGGCGTGGGCGTGATCTCGTACCTGGAGGCGTGCGGCCTGGCGCCGTCCGCGCTCGTCGGCCAGCTCGGGGCACAGGCGGGGCAGTGGGAGAGCAGCCTGGTGCGGGTGCACCCGACCGGCAAGGTCGAGCTGTACACCGGCTCGCACAGCCACGGGCAGGGGCACGAGACGGCCTTCCCGCAAATCGCCGCCGACGAGCTGCAAATCCCCATCGAGGACATCGACCTCATCCACGGCGACACGGGCCGGATGCCCTACGGCTGGGGCACGTACGGCAGCCGAAGTGCCGCGGTGGGCGGCAGCGCCCTGAAGATGGCCCTGCAAAAGATCACCGCCAAGTCGCGCAAGATCGCCGCGCACCTCCTCGAAGCCTCGGAAGAGGACGTGGAGCACGAAGGCGGCGTGTTCCGCATCAAGGGGGCGCCGGAGAGGAGCAAGACCTTCTTCGACGTGGCGCTGATGGCCCACCTCGCCCACAACCTCCCCGAGGGGATGGAGCCGGGCCTGGAGGCGACCGCCTTCTACGACCCCAAGAACTTCGTGTACCCCTTCGGCACCCACGTCGCGGTCGTCGAGATCGACACCGACACCGGCAAGGTGGACCTGCGCGGGTACGGCTGCGTGGACGACTGCGGGCCGCTGATCAACCCGCTGATCGCGGAGGGGCAGGTTCACGGCGGCATCGCGCAGGGTGCCGGACAGGCCCTCTGGGAGGACGCCGCCTACGACGAGGAGGGCAACTTCCTGGCCGGGACCTTCATGGAGTACGCCGTGCCCCGCGCCGACGACCTCCCCAACTTCAAGATCGACCACACGGTGACGCCCAGCCCCCACAACCCCCTGGGGGTGAAGGGCATCGGCGAGGCGGGCACCATCGCCAGCACCGCCGCCGTGGCGAACGCGGTGATGGACGCCCTGTGGCACGAGTGCGGGATCAAGCACCTGGACATGCCCTATACCAGCGAGAAGGTGTGGCGGGCGATTCAGGCGGCGCGCACGGCGGGGATGGGGCAGGCGGCGGACGACTGAGAAGCGGTGAGTGGGAGGTGGTCAGTGGTGAGTGGAAGAAGCGTGGCAAAGGCCAATGCTTTTGCCAAAGCTCCCACTCACCACTCACTACTCGCCACTGACCAATCCCGGAGGGAAACATGTACCCAACCAACTTCGACTACCAGAAGGCCCACAGCGTCGACGAGGCCCTGGCCGCGATGGCGGCCAACCCCGACCTCAAGGTGATGGCGGGGGGGCATTCCCTCCTGCCCGCGATGAAGCTGCGGCTCGCCCAGCCGCCCGCGGTGCTCGACGTGTTCGGCATCGAGGAGCTGCGGGGCATCCGGGAGGAAGGCGACATGTCCGTGGTGGGCGCGATGACCACGCACGCGCAGATTCAGCGCTCGGGGCTGCCCCTCTTCCCCGAGGTGGCCGGGTACGTCGGCGACCCGATGGTCCGCAACCGGGGCACCATCGGCGGCTCACTGGCGCATGCCGACCCCAGCGCGGACTACCCGGCGGCGGCCCTCGCCCTGGGGGTGGAGTTCATGATCCGGGGAATGGACGGCGAGCGCGTCGTCTCCGCCGACGAGATGTTCGTGGGGATGTTCGAGAGCGCGGTGCAGCCGGGCGAGCTGCTGACGCACATCCGCATTCCCCGGAATATTCAGGCGAGCGCCTACGAGAAGTTCAAGCACCCGGCGAGCCACTACGCCATCGTGGGCGTCGCCCTCGCCCGGCACGCGGACGGCCAGATTCGCGCCGCGTACACCGGGGCGGGGGAGAAGGCCCAGCGCCTCTCCACGCTGGAGGAGCGGGTGAACGGTGGCCAACCCGTCGGCACCGGTCTGGTGGACTCGTCAGGCCTCCTCGGCGACCGCTTCGCCAGCCCCGAGTACCGGGCACATCTGGTGGACGTGCTCGCGGCGCGGGCGGCGGCGAGGGTGTAGAAGCAGGAGGGCCGCCCGGCGAGCGTTGCTCGCCACCCCTCACCCCTCTTCCCGACCCTCTCCGCAAGCGGCTCTACGAGTCCCGCAAGGGGAGAGGGAGCAAAAAAAGGAGGTGGGCCATCCCGGTTGGGGCGGCCCACCTTCCTCGTTTCCACTCACCACGGACCACTACCCACGGACGCTCACTCGTGCTCGTGCATCCCCGCCGCGTGCGCGTGGCCGTGCTCCAGCTCCTCGCCCGTGGCGTCGCGGACGCTCTTGACGGTCACGTCGAAGTTCAGGACCATTCCGGCGAGGGGCGGGTTGAAGTCCACCTGCACGGTGTCGCCCTCGACGCCGACCACCGTGAAGGGGAGGACGCTGCCGTCTTCGGCCTGGGCGTAGTAGGTCGCCCCCACCTCCACCTCGTCGTCGAAGTCGGCGCGGTCGAGGTCTTCCACGTTGTCCTCGTCGCGTTCGCCGTAGCCGTCTTCGGGCTGGACGGTGACGTGCAGGCTGTCGCCGGCCTTCTTGCCCTCCAGCGCCCGCTCCAGGCCGGGGATGATGTTGCTGTGGCCGTGGAGGTACGTCAGGGGCTCGCCGGCTTCGCTCTGGTCCACGACCTCGCCGTCCACCTTGAGCACGTAGTCGAGTTCGACAACCTTGTCTTGCGTGATGTTCATGGGGTTCTCCGTTTCTCGTAAGGACGGCACAATGGGAGCCGACTTGCCCCCGGAGTGTACCCTCCCCGCCCTCCCCGGAGAATCGGCCTTAACGGAATCGAAATAGTGAGGAGGGGGTGGGTGGCGCCCGTCCCCGCCCTATCCTGCCCGCATGACGCCCCGCCGCCCCGACTTCCCCATGTTCGTCAGCGTCCAAGGGGCGCGGGAGATGCTCGCCGCCCTCCTCCCCGAGCCCGGACGGGAGGAGGTGCCGCTCGCCGGGGCCCGGGGCCGCACGCTCGCCGCGCCCCTCTGCGCCCTCGTCAGCCATCCCAGCGCGACCGAGAGCGCCCTCGACGGCATCGCCGCCCGGGAGGAGGACACGCTGGGTGCTGCCCCCCCTTCGCCCGTCCGGCTGCGGGTGGTCGGGGAGAGCCGCGCCGGAGTTCCCTTCGCGGGCACGGTCGGTCCCGGCGAGTGCGTCCGCATCTACACGGGCGCTCCCCTCCCGGCGGGCGCCGACGCGATCTGCCCGGTCGAGCAACTGACCGAGGGCGGCGCCGAATACGTCCTTCTCACGCGCCCCGCCAGCCCCGGCGACGTGCGGCCCGAGGGCGGGGATTTCCGGGCGGGGGAGACGGTGCTGGAGGCGGGCGCCGTGCTCACCCCCCCGCGGGTGGCTCTGGCCGCCGCTCTGGGCCATGCCCGGGTGCCGGTGCGCCGTCGCCTGCGGGTGGCGCTGCTCTCGACCGGGGACGAGGTGATCGAGCCCGGCGGGCCCCTGTCGCCCGGGCAGGTGTACGACAGCAACCGCTACGGCCTGCACGCCATGCTGGAGGAGTGCGGCTGCGAGGTCGCGGCGCTCGGCCACGCGCCCGACAGCCCGGAGGCCCTCGGGGAGAGCATCGCGCGGGCGGGCGGGGCGGACGTGCTCCTCACGAGCGGCGGGGTCAGCATGGGACGGTACGACTTCATGCGCGACCTGCTCGTCGAACACGGGCGAGTCGCCTTCTGGAAGGTGCGGATGCGCCCCGGCGGCCCGGCCCTCCTCGGCGGCTGGAACGGCCTTCCCGTCTTCGGGCTGCCGGGCAACCCGGTGAGCAGCCTCGTCGTGTTCCACGTCATCGTGCGCCCCGCCCTCACCGGACAGCCCGTGCAGACCCTCCGGCTGCGGGCGGGCACGGCCTTTCGCACCCTACCCGACAAGACGGCGTTCTGGCGGGCGACGATTCGGGACGGCGAGGTGCACGACTACCCGAAGCAGGGGAGCGGCGTCCTGCGCTCGCTGAGCGACACGGGCGCCCTCGTCGTCGTGCCGGAGGGGGTGCGGGTGGAGGCGGGGGACGAAGTGGACGTGGTGCTGCTGTAGGAGTCTACCTGGGAGTCGGTCGGCGTCGCAGGGTCACCGCCAGGGCGAGCCCGGTGCGAAGGCGGCTGCCTTTGCCGTCACGGGTTGACTTCCTGCTCCGGGACACGCGGGGGCGGGGACGTGTGGTCCCGTTCGTCCTCGCCGGGCACCCGCCGCGCCAGCGCCCACCCGCTGAGGAGCGCCGCCTCCACCCTCGGGCCGTTGGGGTCGGGGGTATGCCAGTCGCCGCACCAGCCGATGCCCAGCGCCGGGTCCCAGTGGGCGGGGCCGGGCGCGCGCTCGGTGGGCGTGGCGTACCGCCAGCGGTGGGCGAAGGCGTCAAGGGGCGTGAAGTCCCCCACCACCTCGCGGGCAGCGGTGAGAAGGTCGGGCAGCACCTCCTGCGGGCGCCGTTCGAGCTGAGCCCGGGTCCAGTCGGGCGTGGCGTGCAGCATCAGGGCGGGGGGGTGTCCGGGCTCCCGCTTGGTATGCTCACGCGCGATCCACTCGAGGACAGGGTGGCCGTAGAGCCGCAGGGCGACCCACTCGGCCTCCAGGTCCCGTTCCAGCACCACGCCCGCCGCCCAGTAGGGGTCGTACCGGACGCGCCCGACCTCCCCCGCCGCCCCGGCGAGGCCCGGAACGTCGTCCATGAGGTCGTGCAGGAGCGGCGCGACCTGCGGGCCGGGAAGGTTCAGAACGAGGCGCGGCGCCGCGAAGGTCGCCCCGTCGCGGGTGTGGACCCGCCAGCCGCCCCCCGTGCGCTCCAGGCTCGTGACCTCGGCGCCCGTCGTGACGGACAGACCCCGCGCGAGGTGACGCCCCAGCGCGCTCATTCCGGCGGGGGGCACGTACCGGGGATGCTCGGAGGGCGGGGTGGTGACGCTGCCCTCCCGCCACTCGCTCACCGAGCGCGTCCACACCCGCGGCCAGCCGCCCTGCACGCCCCCCTCCGCCAGCGCCCGGGTGCGGTCGTGGCGGGCGGTGAAAAAACGCGCCCCGTGGTCGAGCCGGGCCTCGCGCCCGTCGTCCAGCGTGACGCGGCGCGTCGAGGCCCGCCCGCTGATCCCGCGCGACTTGTCGAGAAGCTGGACGCTCATCCCGTCCCGCACGGCGTCTCCCGCCAGCGCCAGCCCGGCGAGCCCCGCCCCGACGATGAGGAGGTCGGTGCTCATGCGCCCCGGCGGACGGGTGAGGGCCGAAGGCTGGACGCCCTCACAGCAGCGCCCGGTGGTCCGCCAACATGCAGCGGTCCTGCACGACGTCGATGCCGCGCCCCATGAGGGCCTGCGCCGTGCGGTCGTCGCGGATGCCGAGCTGCATCCACACCACGCGGGGCGGGGGGGCCATGTTCAGGATGTCCTGAAGATGCTCGTGCACCTTGTCGCTGCGCCGGAAGAGTTCCACCACGTCCACGGGCGTGGTGATCTCGGCGAGGGTGGCGACCGCCCGGTGGCCGAAAAAGCTCTCGC
This sequence comes from Deinococcus planocerae, assembly GCF_002869765.1. Classification (NCBI taxonomy): domain Bacteria; kingdom Thermotogati; phylum Deinococcota; class Deinococci; order Deinococcales; family Deinococcaceae; genus Deinococcus; species Deinococcus planocerae. Next base: position 95,346 of record NZ_PNOR01000004.1, read on the forward strand.
CGCGCGCCGCGAGGGCCGGGTTGACGGGGATGACCGTGTACCCCTGGCGGTGGAGGTACTCGGGAACGTAGTAGGCGGGCTTCATGGGATCGCGGTGGAAGCCCACCACGGCCACGACCCTGTTCTCGGTGAGGATGCGAATCACGTCCTGGGTGCTCTGAAGCTGCGTCATGTCCCCTCCCCCAGCCCCGCGTAGGCCGCGCGCGCCGCCTCCAGCGTGATCTCCAGCTCCGCGTCCGTGTGTGCCGCCCCGACAAAGACGCTCTCGAACTGGGAAGGCGCCCAGTACACCCCGCGCGCGAGCATCGCCTGGAACCAGCGGGCGAAGGCCGCCGTGTCGCTGCGCGCCGCGTCCCCGTACGTCCGCACCGACCCGTCCGGCGCGCCTTGGTGGAAGGCCGTCAGCATCGAGCCGATGTGGTTCACGCTGATCATGACGCCCGCCTCCCGCGCCGCCGCCTTCAGGCCGTCCGCCAGCCGCGAGGTGTACCCCTCCAGCCGCTCGTAGATGCCCGGGTCGGCCTCCAGCACCGACAGGGTGGCGAGCCCCGCCGCCATCGCCAGGGGATTGCCGCTCAGGGTCCCCGCCTGGTACACGGGGCCCTGCGGGGAAACCCGGTCCATCACGTCCGCCCGCCCGCCGTACGCGCCGACGGGCAACCCGCCGCCGATCACCTTGCCCCAGCAGGTCAGGTCGGGGCTGAGGCCGAGCCGCCCGGTCGCGCCGTTCAGCGACAGGCGGAAGCCCGTCATCACCTCGTCGGCGATCAGGAGGGCCCCGGCGTCGCGGACGCGGTGCAGGGCGGCCAGGAACTCCGGCGTGGGGATCAGCACGCCCGCGTTGCCCACCACCGGCTCGAAGATCACCGCCGCGATCTCGTGTCCGCGCTCCGCCATCAGGGCGTCGAGGGCCGCCGGGTCGTTGTACTCGCTCACCAGGGTCAGCCGGGCGTACTCCCCCGGCACGCCCGCGCTGCTGGGGGCGGCCTGGCCGAGCCCGCCCTCCGCGTTCGTCATCAGGCCGCTGCCCGCCTCCACGAGCAGACCGTCGGCGTGGCCGTGGTAGTTGCCGCGGAACTTGAGGATGTGATTGCGCCCCGTGAAGCCGCGCGCCAGCCGCAGCGCGCTCATGGTCGCCTCGGTGCCGCTGTTCACGAAACGGACGCGCTCGGCCCCGGTGAGGCGGGTCACCGTCTCCGCGAGCAGCACCTCGCGCTCGCCGGGAGCGCCGAAGCTCGTGCCGCCCGCCAGGGCCTCGACAATCGCCTCCCGCACCGCGGGGTGGTCGTGGCCCAGGATCATCGGCCCCCACGAGCCGATGTAGTCCACGTAGCGGGTGCCGTCCACGTCGGTCAGGTAGGCCCCGTGCGCCTCGCGGATGAAGCGCGGGGTGCCGCCCACGGAGCGAAAGGCACGCACCGGACTGTTCACGCCGCCCGGCGTCACCGCCCGCGCCCGCGCGAAGAGGGCCTCGCTGCGGGCCGCCACAGAAGGAAAGGTCTCGGTCGTCATGGCGATCACCTTACGGCAAGCTGATGGGATCGGGGGGAAGGGAAAAGACAGTTGGAAGGGCGGCGGGGAGCGGGAAGTTCGTTCATTTTGGAGGGCGGACCACGAAACCTTCCGCCCCAGGTGTCGGGCCCGGCTAGGGTTCCTCTTCGGGGCAAAGCCGAGTCGCAAGCCTGGGTTCGTCGGTGCCGTGGTGACGGGGAAGCGCTCACCATGACGTTCTTGAGCAACCGCTCGGAGTTGCGCCTCGTGCCGGAGCGACACGCCGAGCAGGTCGCCTGCGCTGGATGCGGGCTGTCCCCGCAGCGGGGCGATGAGTTTGGAAGACGGTCAGGCCCTTGGCGTGGGTGGCCTCCCCACCCCTCCACCGGGTCCGGCCCGAACGCCTCTCTCACGTCTTCGTCCCCCTGCACGGTGTGTTCGGGCGAGCTTCCTGCCTGGTGAAACTTCCGGACGGCGAAGAGGGCGGCACCTTCCGGCCCGCCCCTCCCGGCTGGTCGCTGACGGCTCCCTACAACCCCAGCAATCCCAGCGCCGCCGTCTGCGTGAGCCCCTGGCGGGAGGGCTCGACCACGGCGCGTTCCTGCGGGGTGGCGGTCTGCACGGTCGTGTTCAGGTCGGGGAGGCGGCCTGACCCCAGGGCCGCGGCGGCCTGGGCGAAGTCGATGTTGGGCACGCCCAGGGCGCGGTTGACGGTGCCCCGGATCACGGCGTAGCGCTCGGGGCTCAGGCCCTCGCGGGCCAGGGCGGTCGCCTGGGCCTGCCGGGCGCGTCCGATGCTGCCTCCCACGTCGCGCAGCACGCCGACGATGGTGAGGACGTTCGGCGTCTGCCCGTTCTGGATGTCGGTCCAGACGTTCTGGAGGTTCGTGAAGCTGCCACCCAGGGCCGTGCTCACGTCCTGGCGCACCCGCAGGAAGCGCTGCACCTCCGCCTGCGTGACGGGAGCGCCGACATTGCCGCCCGGCGCGGGGGTCGTGCCGGTGGAGGAGCCGTTCCCATTGCCGGGGAGGCTGGGCACCTGCACTCCCGCTGTGCCCCCCTGCGGCGTCTGGGTCTGCGTCTGCGCCGTGGGGGCCTGCCACGAGGCGAGAAAGCCCCGCACGGGCTGGATCACGAAAAACCACGCCAGAGCCCCCAGCACCCCGAGCACCAGCAGGGAGCTGCCTCCACAGCCCAGGCAGCCGCAGCCGAGTCCACGTCTTGATCTCATGCCCCACCATACGGGCCCCGGATGAGCGGGGTTCCCGGCAGGCCCACCGGAACGCGTTCGGCACAGGCTCGGTTGACAGCGGCCCGGCGGGCGCTCTTAAATACAGGCGCTCATCCCATTCTCAGTGTGCGGCGTGCCGGACGGCGCGGCTTTTGTGGCGTCCCGCCGTGCCCTCCGGTCCACCTTTTCCGGTGGACGCGCCCTGCCCTCACCCTCTGGAGGTCCTATGTTTGCCCGACCCACCACCACGGCGGCCCGCGCGCTCGCCGCCCTCGCCTGCGGGCTCGCGCTCGCCGCTTGCGGACAGACCACCCCGGTCGCCGAGACCCGCGCCCACGACGGGCGCACCTTCACGCCGGTCGAGGCCACCACCGCCCCCATCGCGGGGGCCACCCTCTACAAGGGGCAGCACGCGGGCATCCAGGGGCAGGCGAGCTACCTGATCGAGGTTCCCGACAACTGGAACGGCACGCTGGTCATGTACACCCACGGCTACCGCGGCACGGGCAAGGAGCTGACGGTCGATCCCCCGTCCATCCGGCAGTACCTGATTTCGCAGGGGTACGCCTGGGCGGCGAGCAGCTACTCGGCGAACTACTACGACGTGAGGGCCGGGGTGGAGGACACGAACGCGCTGGCGCTGGCCTTCGGGCAGCTCACGGGCGGGAGGTACCCGGCGCCGGGCAAGTACCTGATTATGGGCTTCTCGATGGGCGGGCACGTGGCCGGGGCCGCCGTCGAGAAGGAGACGCTCGCCACCGCGCGCAACAAGGTGAGCTACGCCGCCGCCCTGCCCATGTGCGGGGTGATGGACGAGGAGTACGAGTTCCGCTGGCTCGGCGACTACACCCTCGCCGCCGCGCAGCTCGCGGGCTTCGGGCCCCGGACCTTCCCGCAGAGCGACTACCAGACGCTGCTCCCCGACATCAAGGCGGCGCTCTTCGACAGCACCTCGGGCACGCTCTGGCAGGAGAACGCGGTGCAGGGGGCAAAGCTGCGCGAGATCGCCCGCAACCTCACGGGTGGGGACCGTCCCGTTTTCAACCTCGGGTTCCGGGTGGGCAGCCTGCAAAACGCGGTGTTCGGCACGGGCGGCTCGGACGGCACGTTGAGCGGCATCCTGAACAAGAACCTCTACGGCAACGAGGGCGTGACCTACCGCTGGACGACGGGCGACATCACCCCCGCCGAGGTCGCCTTCAACGCCTCCATCCTGCGGGTGAAGGCCGACCCGGAGGCCAACCGCGCCCGCCAAGGCGGTCTGCGCTGGCTGCCGCGCGTGAACGGCGAGTTCAGCGTGCCGGTCCTGACCCTGCACACGCTGGGCGACTTCTACGTGCCCTTCGCCCACGAGCAGAGGTACCGCCTCGCGGCGCAGGCGAGCGGCAACGGCGACCGCCTCGTCCAGCGGGCCATCCGCGCCCCCGGACACTGCGACTTCACCGGCCCGGAGATCGTCGAGGCCTTTGGCGACCTCGTGCGGTGGGAGCAGACCGGGCAAAAGCCCGCCGGGGACGACGTGCTCACCCCCGCCGTGGTCGCCGACCCGGCCTACGGCTGCCGCTTCACGCGCGGGGTGCGAGCGGGCGTCGAGGCCTGCCCCGCGACCCCCTGACCTACAGCGGGCCGTCGGGAGGACGGAGGGGCGAGCGGTTCGGGCCCCTCCGTCCTCATTTGGCCCCGGCCCACAGCACCGTCACCAGGGCCAGCCCCCCCTCCAGGCTCGCCCGCACCTCGCCGCCCGCCGCCTCGTTGCTGACCGTCCACCCGCTGCCGAGGGGCACGTCCGCTCCGCTCAGGGGCCAGCGGACCCCGCCCAGCCTCAGCCCGCGCAGGTCGCTCAGGGCGAGGACGCTCAGCGTCGCGCCGGGGGGCAGGCGCAGGCGCACCCCTGCCCCGGGGAGGAGGGGGTGGCCGCTCTCGTCGCCGCTGTGCAGCGTCACCCGCAGGCCCTCCCGCGCGAGCCGCACGCCGCCGAGCACCAGGGCCGCCGCATGGTCGAAGCGCCCGCCGAAGGCCCCCAGGAACACGAGGTCGGTGGCCCCCCGTTCCCGCGCCACCCGCACGGCGAGTTCGGCGTCCGTCTCGTCTTTGGCCGCCGGGTGGACCTCGCGCGGCGCGTCCAGCCTCAGCCCGTCCGAGGAGTCGAAGTCGCCCACCCAGGCGTCCACGGCGAGGCCCAGAGCGAGGGCGTGCCGGGCGCCCCCGTCCGCCGCGATCACGAGGTCGGGGCGGGGGAGGCTGCGCAGCGCGTCCGTGGGCACGAGCCGCCCGCCGACCAGAATCCAGGCGGTCACGCGGGAGGCTCCCGGTCGTCGGGGAGGGTGAGCACCCGGCCCTCGTCCACCCGCAGCCGCAGCCGGTCCCCCTCCACCCCGCCCGCCTCCCGCGCGCTGAGGTGCAGGGTGAGCGGCCCGAGCGGGTGCGCCACGGTGACCTCGCTGCCCGTGTCCGTCTGCCGCCGCGCCGTGACGGGGAGGGGGTCACCCTCTCCCAGCCGCACGGCGTCCCCGGGAGTCAGGCGGGCCGCGCCGTTCCCGCACGGCAAGACGTTCGCGTGCCCGAGGAAGGCGGCCACCCAGGCGGTCGCGGGGCGGGCGAAGACCTCCGGGGCCGCGCCCACCTGCACGAGCCTGCCCGCGCGCATGACGGCCACCCGGTCCGCCACCGCCAGCGCCTCCCGCTGGTCGTGGGTGACGAGGAGGACGCCCGCCCGCAGCCGCCGGAACAGGTCGCGCAGGTCGCTTCTCAGCCGGGCGCGCAGTTGCTCGTCGAGGTTCGAGAGCGGCTCGTCGAGGAGCAGCAGGGGAGAGCCCGTCGCCACCGCCCGCGCCAGCGCCACCCGCTGGGCCTGCCCGCCCGAGAGTTCCGTGATCCGGCGCCCGGCGAGGTCTTCCAGCCCGACGAGCGCGAGGGCCTCCCGCGCCCGGCCCTCGGCCTCCGCCCGCCCCGCGCCGCGCATCCGGGGGCCGTAGGCGACGTTGCCGAGCACCGTGAGATGGGGAAAGAGCGCGTAGTCCTGAAAGACGAGCCCGACGTGCCGCGCCTCCGGGGGCAGATTCGTCACGTCCCGCCCGCCGACCTCCACCCGGCCCGCGTCCGGGCGCTCCAGTCCGGCCACGCAGCGCAGGGCGGTGCTCTTGCCGCAGCCGCTCGGGCCCAGCAGGGCGACCGTCTCGCCCACCCCGACGGTGAGGCTCAGGTCATCCACCGCGACTGTCTGCCCGAAGCGTTTGGAGAGGTGGTGGAGGGCGAGGGCGGGCGGGACGTTCACCCGCTAACCAGTCCCATCAGGCGGTCGACCGCCTCCTCCAGCACATCCTCGGGCACACGTTCGATGGTCTCCACGCCCCGCACCCGCCAGTCCAGCGTGTAGACGTGCGAGGTGAGGATAACTCCCCGCGTCTTCAACCCGTCGGGAAGCGGCAATTCGGTGGGATAGCCCTTCGCGCGGCTGGTCACCGCCAGGCAGACCATCAGGCCGGTCACCCGGTTGTAGTGGCTGCTGCTGATCACGAGGCCCGGGCGGCGGCCTCCTTGCTCATGGCCCCGCCTGGGGTCGAAGTCGGTCCAGACGAGTTGGCCCCGTTCAGGCGTGCTCACCACTCCAACTCCCGGCCCACCGGGCTGTATTCGGGAACGTCCTCATACCGCAGCGGTTCCTCGGGCACACCGGCCAGCAGTTCTTCCGACGTGTACCGACTCCGCCGCCGCCGGGCCGGAATCAGGCGAAGCTCACCCCCCGCCGTCACCTCCAGTTCATACTCCTGCCCCGCCTCCAGCCCCCCCTCCCGCACCACGCTCGCGGGCACCACGATCCCGAGGCTGTTCCCGTGCCTGCTCAATTTCACGCGCATCCTCCACCTCCCGTCTGACAGTGTAAGACGTTTGCGGTCACGTGACCTCTCCTTCTCCGCCGTCGAGCAGGGTGAAGCTCAGCGCGGCCAGCAGGAGAAGCACGGTGGCGAGGGCGCACGCCTCTCCCAGGTTGCGCTCGCCGGGGCGGCCCAGCCGCTCATAGAGCCCGGTGCTGAGGGTGGCCCACTCTGGCCGGGTGAGCACCAGGGTCGCGCCGAACTCGCCGAGGACGGTGGCGAGGGCGAGGGCCGCGCCGCCCCGCAGCGCCGGGAGGGTGAGGGGGAGCGTGACGGTCCGGTGCGCCGCCCACCGCCCCGCGCCCAGGGTGCGGGCGGCCTCCAGCGTGCGCGGCGGCAGGGCCCGCAGGGCGGGGAGCACGCTGCGGGTGACAAGCGGAAAGCCCAGCAACGTGTACGCCGCGATCAAAAGGGGCAGCGTCGCCGAGAGGGCCGGGTAGGCGAGGAGGTAACCCACCGCCAGGCTGACGGGCGAGACCATCAGCGGCAGCAGCGAGAGCAGGTCGAGCGCGCGCGAGCGGGCCTGCCACGCGGCGAGGGCGTGCAGCCCGCCGAGCACCGCCGCCCCCAGCAGCGCCATCCCCCCGAAACGCAGCGTGTTTCCGACGAGCAGCGGCGTGTCCGGGTCGCTCAGCACGCCGCGCCAGGAATTCAGGGTGGGGCCGTCCGACCCGATCACCCCCCGCGCCGCCACGGCCACGAGCGGCCCGAAGCACAGCAGCCCCACGAGCGTCACGAGCGCCCAGAGCACCATCCTCACGCCGCCCCGTGCGGCGGGAAGGCCGGAGGCGGGCACCCCCACCCCCCCGCGTGACAGGCGCACGTAGGCCCAGGTCGCCGCCAGCGTCAGGGCGAGTTGCCCGGCGATCAATGCGCTCGCCTCCGAGAGGCGGAGCTGGTAGGCCGTTAGGGTGTAGATCTCGACCTCCAGCGTCGCGTACCGCTCCCCGCCGAGGGCCAGCGGCAGCCCGAAGCTCAGCGCCGAGTACAGAAAGACCAGGATGAAGCCCGCGCTCAGCCCCGGCAGCGCGAGGGGCAGCGCCACCGTCAGCGCCGCCCGCAGCCCCGAGGCCCCCAGTGTCCGCGCCGCGCCCGTCAGCGTCCGCGGCACGCGGGAAAAGCCCCCGTAGGCGAGCCGGATCATCACCGGCAGGTTGAAAAACAGGTTGCCGAGAATCAAGAGGGCGGGCGTCTCGCTGAGGTCGAGGCCCAGCGGCGCCGTCAGCCAGCCGCCCGGGCCGAGGAGGGCGCTCAGGCCCAGCACTGCCACCAGGGTCGGGGTCACGAAGGGCAGCAGCAGCAGGCGCAGCAGGAGGGCCTTGCCGGGGAGGGCGTACCGCGAGAGGAGGAAGGCGAGGGGGGCGCCGACCGCGAGGGCGATCAGGGCGGAGACGGTGGCCTGCCCGAGGGTCCAGGCGAGGCGGGCCGCGAAGTAGGGGTCGCGCCAGACGCCCAGGTTGACGCCTCCCTCGGCGAGGGTGCGGCCCAGGGGGAGGGCGAGGAGGAAGAGGAGGAAGAGGAGGGGAGGGAGGGCGAGGAGCCAGCCGAGGGGGCGGGAGGTCATGGTGGGGTCCTGGGGTGCGGTTGGAAGCGGGGCTGGCGGTGGAGGGGCAGGGGAGCTTGCCACGGGTTACCCCCACCCCCCCAGCCCCCCTACCCCCGGAGGGGGCAGGGGGGAGTGGGTGGTCGTGTCTTTCGAGACGCAAGGTCTGATCTTGTCCCCTCCCGTCTGCGTGCCCACCGTCTCGCTGCGCGAGCAGGGCGGGGCCGTGGGGGCCAGGGGCGTTCGGTCTCTGGCACTCGGAGGGCATTTGGAGAGACGTTTTGAAAAGAGCGAAAGCCATAGCTTCTTTTGCTCCTCCACCTTGACTCGTGGAGCCGTGCAGCAGCGGGGGAGGCTGGGAGGGGGTGAACCGCAACCGCCCCCCAGCGCCCCTCAACCCTCTGTGCGCCCCCGCCAGAAGCGTGGCGTCGCCGTCGCGGGCAGCAGCGCAATCTCCGGCCCCCCCGCACGCTCGGCGAGCCCGGCGGCCTCTCGGGCGGCCCGTTTCTGGCCCAGCCACGCGCCCCAGTATGCCCGCATCGTTGCGGCCACGAGGTCGGTCGCCACCGTGTCGCTTGTGCCGAGGGGGTGAAAGAGCAGGTCGAGGTCGGTCAGCGGGCCGCCGTCCGGGCCGCCCACGGGTTGCCAGTAGGCCACGTCCACGGTGCGCAGGCCCAGGGCGTGCAGGGCGCGGCGGCGGTCGCGGGGGTCCACGCCCGTGCGGGCCTCGGCCTCGCGGTCCGCGGGGTCTTGCCGATCCGGGAACACGCTGTCGGCGAAGATACCCGGCAGGTGGTGCGCGCGCACTTCCCCCAGGGTCGCCCCGTGCAGGGCGCGGCCCACGCCCCGGCCCCGCGCCTCCCGCGCCACGGCCAGGAAGGAGTTGAAGCCCGCCTCCGGCAGCAGGTGGAAGACCGTGCCGCCCAGCACGGCGCCCGCGGCGTCCTCGGCGACGAGGATGCGGTCGCGCCGCTCGCCCCGGCCCTCCCCCGCGACGAGGTGGGGAAAGACCCCGGGCGGGATGAGCATGTCGGGGGCGTAGTAGCTCTCCTCCTGAATACGCCCGAAGGCCTCCAGCGCCGGGTCGTGGGGGTCGGTGACGCGGCGGACGGTCACGGCGGAGGGGGTCGTGGTCGAGGTCATGCCCGGCAACGTAGCGCCGAGGGGGCCGGGGCAACCGTGACGGGCGGGGACCGGGCGGTATCCTGGCACCAATGACCGGCCTGGACGACCACACCGCGGGCGGGGGCGACGCTCCCCGTCTGGCCCCCAATTTCATCACCGAGATCATGGAGCGCGACCTGGAAAGCGGGAAGCACACGCAGATCGTGACCCGCTTTCCGCCCGAGCCCAACGGCTACATGCACCTCGGCCACGCCTTCGCGTGCTCGCTCGACTTCGGCACGGCGCAGGGTTTCGGCGGGCGCTGCCACCTGCGCATGGACGACACCAACCCCGAAGCCGAGAGCATGGAGTTCGCCGAGGGGCTCATGCGGGACGTGCGCTGGCTGGGCTGGGACTGGAACGACCACCTCTACTTCGCCTCGGACCACTACGGGCGCTACTACGCGTACGCCGAGGAACTCATCCGCCGCGGACTCGCCTACGTCGACAGCGTGAGCCAGGAGGAGATGTCGCGGCTGCGCGGCACGGTGGAGACGCCGGGCACGCCCAGCCCCTACCGGGACCGCACCCCTTCAGCGAACCTCGACCTCTTCCGCCGGATGCGCGCGGGGGAATTCCGGGAAGGCGAGCACGTCCTGCGCGCGAAGATCGACCTCTCGAACCCCAACATGAAGCTGCGCGACCCGGTGCTCTACCGGATCATGTACGCCGAGCACTACCGGACGGGCAACGAGTGGTGCATCTACCCGATGTACGACTTCCAGCACCCCCTCCAGGACGCGATGGAGGGCGTGACCCACAGCCTGTGCAGCCTGGAGTACGTCGACAACCGCGCGATCTACGACTGGCTGATGGAGCAGCTCTTCGCCGGGGGGCCGCGCCCGCACCAGTACGAGTTCGGGCGCCGCAGCCTGGAGTACACCGTCGTGAGCAAACGCAAGCTGCGCCGCCTCGTCGAGGAAGGGCTGGTGCAAGGCTGGGACGACCCGCGGATGCCCACCATCGCGGCCCAGCGGCGCCGGGGCGTGACGCCGGGGGCCGTGCGCGCCTTCGCCGCCCAGATCGGGGTGAGCCGCACGAACCGCACGGTGGACATCGGCCTGTACGAGCACGCCGTGCGCGACGACCTCAACCACACGGCGCCGCGGGTGATGGCGGTCCTCGACCCCGTGCGCGTGGTGCTTCAGAACCTCCCGGCGGGGGAGACGCGCCCCCTTTCGCTGCCGTACTGGCCCCACGACGTGATCCGCGATTCGCCGGACGGCCTCGTCGCCCTGCCGACCGGAGCGCGGGTTCCCCCCGAGCGGGCCGTGCGCGACGTGCCCCTGGGCCGCGAGCTGTACATCGAGCGCGAGGACTTCTCCCTCGACCCGCCGAAAGGGTACAAGCGACTGACCAGGGGCGGCACCGTGCGGCTGCGCGGGGCTGGAATTATCCGCGCGGACGGGGTGGAGACCGACGCGGAGGGGAGCGTTACGCTCATCCACGCCACCCTCCTCGGCGAGGAGGCGAAGGCCGCCGGGGTCATCCACTGGGTGAGTGTGACGCACGCCCTCCCCGCCGAGTTCCGCCTGTACGACCGCCTCTTCCGGGTGCCCCACCCCGAGGGCGAGAACCCCGACGACATCCTCCCGCCCTTCGACCCCGAGCGGATGAGCCACGAGACCGAGGCCGTGCCGGTGGACACGGGCTTCCTGCGCTTCCTGAACCGCGACAGCCTGCGGGTCACGCGCGGCTACGTGGAGCCCAGCGTGGCGCACGACCCGGCGGACACGCGCTACCAGTTCGAGCGGCAGGGCTACTTCTGGCGCGATCCGGTGGACAGCCGGGAGGGTGCGCTCGTCTTCGGGCGGATCATGACCCTCAAGGACACCTGGGGCAAGGAGCAGAAGGCGGAAGGCGCAAGGCCGAAGGCCGAGAGGCCGACGCCGAAAGCCGAGGTCACGCAGTCCACGTCTCACACCCCTCAGCCCCTCACCGCCGGGCAGGAGGCGGAGGTCGCCCGCCTGACCTCGCAGGGGGTCGCGCAGGCCGACGCGCGGACCCTGGTGCGCGACCCGGTGCTGGGCGCTTTCTTTGCCGGGGCGGAGGCGGGCGAACACGCCGCGCAGGTCGCCGCGTGGACGGTCAACGACCTCGCGCCCGCCCTGCGCTCGGGGGAGAGCCGCCTCGGGGCCGCCAGCCTGCCCGCCCTGGCGGCCCTCCTGGTGAGGGGGCAGATCAGCACCCGCATCGCCCGGGACGTGCTCGCCCGCGCCGCCGTCTCCGGCGAGGCGCCCGCCGCCCTCGTGGAGCGCGAGGGCCTGCGGGTGGTGACCGACACGGGCGCCATCGAGGCCGCGGTCCGCGAGGTGCTCGGCGCCAATCCCGACAAGGTGGAGGCGTACCGGGGCGGCAAGACCGGGCTGATGGGCTTTTTCACGGGTCAGGTCATGCGCGCGACGGGCGGCCAGGCGGACCCGGGGGTGGTCGCGCAGCTTCTCGCCGAGCGTCTGAACGGCTGAAGAGCTCATCAGTCGTCCTGCCGCAGCTCCGCGTAGGCCAGCGCGGCGACGAGGGCCAGCAGCAGGGGCCGGGCGTCGCCCTCCAGGGCCGCGTCCGCCCCGACGTGCCGCCCGCCCAGCCTTCCGCGCACCCCATCCCCGGTCACGGCGAGGTCCACGTCGAAACCCAAAAGGCCCCCCCAGCGCCCGGTGACGCGGCCTGAGCCGGAGGTCAGCGTCAGGTCCACGCTCATGAACCTCCCGCCGACCCGCGCGACGAGGGTGTGACCCCTCAGGGTCGCCCGCACGTCGGTTCCGATGAGGTGGCCTCCCACACGCCCGGTCACCCGCTTCCCCTCCACCCTCAGCGTGAGGTCCTTGCCACTCGCGCCACCGAGGCGCCCGGTCAGGTGGTCCGGCCCGCCGCTCAGCCTCAGGCCGGAACGCCGCCCGAGGCCGTGAAGGTGACCTGTGAGGTCGGGCATGGAAGCCAGTGTGCCTCAGAGGAGGCGGGGCGGCAGCCCCCGCCCCGCCCTCCCGACCCGCAACCGGAGTTGGTATTCCTCTCATCCCGAGCTGTCTACCCAACCACAGACTGGGACGCATGAAACATCTGCTTTTCCCGACGGTGGCCCAGGCCGACGCCTTCGTGCAAGAACTCCAGTCCCGCGGGGTCATCCAGCCCGAGGTGGGGCAGACCTCGCTCAACCGCAGCGGAGGGATGAGCGGCGGCATGAACAGCACGGGCGGCATGTCCACGACGACCACGACCACGGTGCAAGAAGGCGGCACCCAGTACGTCGAGGGCGGCGTGGCCGAGGACGCGGGCGACGGCGCGATCAAGGGCACGGGCGTCGGCGCGGCGGTGGGCACGGTCGCGGGCGCCATCGCCACGGTGGCGACGGGCGGCCTTGCGGCGGTCCCGGTGATCCTGGGCATGGCCGCCCTCGGCTCGGGCGTGGGTGCCGGAGTGGGCGCGGTGGGCGGCGCGGCGGGCTCGGACGACACGGCGGGCACGACCCGCGGCTACCAGAGCAGCTACGACATCAGCGATGATCAGCACGACCGCCTCAGCAGCGGCACGTCCTCGGGTGGCCGGGCCATCGCCGTGGACGACTCCGTTCCCGCCGACATCGTGGCGGAAGTGGCGGCGCGGCACGGCGGGCAGTTCGTCTAAACCGCTGAGCAAAAGGGGGAGGCAGAGCGTGAGGTTCTGCCTCCCCTGCCTTTTGCCGGAGACGAGCCGCCGCCAACAGGCCGCCCCCTCCGCCAATTCACCCAGTCGGTCGCCCCGCCATCCGGCGCATGTGGGGCGACCGGCCCCTTTCTACCCTGAAGGCGCAGGAAATCCAGCCCGGAGGTGTCCCCGTGTCCCGAAGAACCTCGCCCGCGTCCGCCCGACCCCTTGCCTTCTCCCCGATTCTTCGAGGTTCTGATGGACATGCTCCCCGGCCTGGAGCGTTCCTTCGCGCGGCTTGATCAGCGCGTCCGGGTCGCCCCGGCCCTTCCCGAGCGAGGGTTTCTCCGAACCGTCGCCTTTGCCATCGATGTAGCGAGTGACCGACAGGGTGAGCACTTCCTGGTGCGGCTGCCGCCCGACCCACCCGAACTGAGCGTGCTGGACGTGCGCCCGGAGTTGGGACAACTGCTGCTGCTCGCCCGTGCGGAGGAACGCAAGGACAAGTTCCTGTGTGGCCTCGACGAACGGCACCTCTTCACCGCCGCCGTGCCCGGCGCGGGCGTGCGCGACGTGATCACCGCCATGCGGGCGCTCAAGCCCGCCGCCGTCCGCACGCATGAGGAGCGGCTGGGGGTGCGTTCCCGTGACCGCTTGCGCCGCCACAACCCCGCCTCGTGGCGACAGGGCGAGTGGTTTTTCGTGCCTGTCCCCGACCTCGTGGTGCCCGCCGAGCGCATCCGACACGACGAACCCCTCTCGCGGGGTCCCCGCAGCAAGCCGCACCGCTGCGCGCAGGCCGCCCGGCTGGGCGGGGAGGTCGTGTACGTGTCGCGCCGCCACCGCAGCCCCCTCACCCCTGCCCAGCACGCGCGCCTGCTCGACCGCAACCCGCGCGCCCGCACCTGGGCCTGGGAGACGAGGGTCCGTGACCCGGAACTCTACGTGCGCGGGGAGGTCCGCCACCCTGACCACGCGACCCTGCGCCTGCCCGGCTGGCACCGCGTCCTGATGAACACCGAGAACGAGGCGCCCGGTGCCCGCTTCGTGGCGTTCCTGGACTGACCCGCCGGGCCCACACCTGAAAGCGGGGCAGCGGAGTAAATCGCTGCCCCGCTCCCTCTCGTCCCCTGCGTCAATTCAGCATCCGCCCGCCGCTCTGCCCCATCAGGGCGGCGGCTTTTTTCAGGTGGTCTTGCAGGGTGCCGTGCCAGTCGTCGCTTTCGGGGGTGTGCTCCAGCGCCTGCTGGGCGTGGGCGTAGGCGGCGGCGGGGTCCTTGAAGCCCTGCTGGGCCATCACGTCGGCGGCCATCTGGTGCCCGGTGATCCAGTCGCGGCTGTCGGGCGCGGCCTCGCGCACCACCCGCTCGTAGTGCTCCAGCGCGTCGTCGAGGTGGTAGTAGTCGAGCGCCACGCTGCCCAGCACCAGGCTCGCGGGCACCACCGCCCCCTGCGCCAGCGCCTGCTCGGCGGTCTGCTGCGCCTCCTGAAGCCGCCCCAGCCGGTAGTCGCACTCGGCGAGGTCGGCGAGCACCTCCGGCTGGTAGGGATAGTCGGGGTCGGCGAGCACGGCCTCCAACTTCTCGCGCGCCTCCACGGGTCGGTCGAGATCGAGCAGGGCCACCCCCAGCTCGTGCAGCGCGTAGGGGCGGTCGGCCTCGGTGGCGGCGCCGAGCGCGCCCTCGAAATGGGTCAGGGCCTTCTCGTGCTGGCCGAGGTGGGTCATGACCTGTCCCCACACCAGCGCCACCCCGTAGCTGGGGTCCCCGTGCTCGCGCTCCAGGCGGTCGGCCTCGCGGATCGCCTCCAGCGCGGCCTCCGGCTTGCCCAGGGCGAGGAGGGCCTGAGCGCTCAGATAATGCCAGGTGGCGAGGTTCAGGCCCTCCTCGGGGTCGCGGCCCGTGTAGAGGGGGCGGGCCTGTTCGAGGGCCGCATTCGCCTCCGCCGCGTGCCCGAGTTGCAGCAGGGTCGCCGCGCCCTCCTGGAGCATGATCGCGCGGTTGAGACCAAAAGCGTGGTGCGCCGCCTCCGCGTACAGGTGCGCGGCCTCCTGAAGGTGCCCGAGCTGTTCCTCGCAGTCGGCCTGCCAGCTCCGCAGCCGCCAGCGCAGGTGGGGCGGCAACTCCGAGAGCGGCAGGTGGATATGCTGCGCCTCCGCGGGCCGCTCGGCGAGGGCCAGGGCACTCAGGGCGTGGAAGCGGGCGAGAGGGTCACTGGCCTCACGCACGGGCGCGGCGGGCAGGGTGGCGTCCGGGCCCCGCGAGCGGGCGTCGAGTTCGGCGCTCAGGGCGAGGTAGAGGGGGTCCCCCCGAAGCGAGGGGTCGAGGGTGCGCGCCTCCCGCAGCGCCGCGCCGACCTCGGCGGTGGCGGCGTCGCCGTACAGGGCGTGGACGCTGGCAAGGTAGAGAGCGATGCGGGCGCGCTCGGGTTTGCGGGCCTCACTCATGGCGCTTTCGAGCACGTCGAAGGCCGTCTCGTAATCGCCCCCCGCAAGCGCCGCGCAGGCCTGCTGCCAGGTGGTGGGCACGTCGATCATCACCCCTCAGAATAGCGCGGAGAAGGGGAAGAGTCGGGTTCGTCCGTACGAAGGCGGATACAGACGAGCCGCCCTGCTCCCCCGCAACGTCGCGGGACGGCACGGCAGCTCCCCTCTCCTGCCGCCTCCGCTCCTCACCGCCCCCGGCCCCTTTTGCCGTGCTGGCGCCGCTCGCCAGCCCCCCGCGGGCGCCTCCCCGTCAGGGTTTGGGGACGCTAAAGCCCAGGTGTGACGGCGGATACGCACACGCATCTTGAGTCTGGTACACTCAACTTCAGCGGGGCGTCCTTTGCGTCCCATCGTTTCCCTTTTCCGGAGGATTCCTCTTGAGGCGACTCAATCCCTGGCTGATCGTCCTGTTCGTGCTGGCGCTGTTTTTGATGTTCTCGCAGGCGCCGACGAGCGGACGGTCGAGCGTCAATTACAACGTGTTCAAGGACCTGCTCGAACAGGGGCGGGTCGAGCGGGTGATCGTGCGCGACAACGTGGCGCAGGTGGCGCTGACCGAGCCCACCAGCGTGTCGGTGGCGGGCTCGCCCACCCCGCGCGAGGTGTCGGGCTTCTCGGTGCGGCTGCCGAGCAACCAGGCCACGCCCGACACCGGCCTGATCAATGAGCTGGAGGCGCGGGGCGTGGACTACCGCTTCGACGCGCCCAGCCAGTGGTTCGGCATTTTGATCAACTTCTTGCCCATTATCCTCCTCTTCGGCATGATGTACTTCTTCTTCATGCGCGCCCAGGGCGGCCAGAACGGCGTGATGCAGTTCGGCCAGTCGCGGGCCAAGAAGTATGGCAAGGAAAACCGCGTCCAGACCAAGTTCACTGACGTGGCCGGGCACGAGGAGGCCAAGCGCGAGCTGATCGAGGTCGTGGACTTCCTGAAAAACCCCGGCAAGTACCACCAGATCGGCGCAGAGATTCCCAAGGGCGTGCTGCTCGTGGGCCCTCCCGGCACCGGTAAGACCCTGCTCGCGCGCGCCATCGCGGGTGAGGCGGACGTGCCCTTCTTCTCGGTGAGCGCATCCGAGTTCATGGAGATGTTCGTGGGCGTCGGCGCGAGCCGCGTGCGGACCCTCTTCGAGGACGCCCGCAAGAGTGCCCCGGCGATCATGTTCATCGACGAGATCGACTCCATCGGGCGCAAGCGTGGGGCCGGGATCGGCGGCGGCCACGACGAGCGCGAGCAGACGCTCAACCAGATCCTCTCCGAGATGGACGGCTTCGACAAGACGAGCAGCGTGATCGTCCTGGGCGCCACCAACCGCCCGGACGTGCTCGACCCGGCGCTGCTGCGCCCTGGCCGCTTCGACCGTCAGGTGACCATCGACCTCCCGAACCTCAAGGAGCGCGAGGCGATCCTCAAGGTCCACCTGCGCAACAAGCCGATGGCTCCCGGCGTGGACGTGCCGGAAGTCGCCAAGAGCACGCCTTACTTCTCGGGTGCGGACCTCAAAAATGTCACGAACGAGGCCGCGCTGGAAGCCGCTAGATTGGGCAAGACCCAGATCGACATGAGCGACTTCTACCGGGCGCTCGACAAGATCACGCTGGGGCTGGAGAACTCTTCTCTGACGATCAGCCCCGAGGAGAAGAAGGCCATCGCCTACCACGAGGCGGGGCACGCCGTGACCGCCGCGGTGATCCCCGGCAGCGACAAGCTCCAGAAGGTCAGCATCATCCCGCGCGGGCGCGCGCTCGGCGCCGCCTTCTACCTGCCCGAAGAGCAGGTGTTGATGAGCAAGGAGCGGCTGGAAAACCAGCTCACCGTCGCGCTGGGAGGCCGCGCCGCCGAGGAAGTCTTTATGGGCAGCGTGACGAGCGGGGCCGCCGACGACTTCCGCAAGGCGACGAACATCGCCCGCAAGATGGTGCTGGAGTGGGGCATGGGCGAGAACTTCAAGAACATGGCCCTGACGACCGACTCCGGCCCTGTCTTCCTCGGCGAGGACATGGCGAAGCCCAAGGCTTTCAGCGAGCACACCTCGCAGCTCGTGGACGAGGATGTCAAGCGCATCCTGCACCGCGCCTACGACCGCGCCAAGAGCCTCGTGACCGAGTACTCGGGGGCCATGCACGAGGTCGCCGACGCGCTGCTCTCGCAGGAACTCATCACGGGTGACGTGGTGCGCGACGCGGTGGGCCGCGCGGGCCGCAATCCCCAGCCCATGCCGCAGACGACGGCGTAGGCACAGCCCGAAAGACGATAACCCCCGCCGAGATGCGGGGGTTTTTGCTGTGGCCCGGTGTGGTCAGGGTTTCCAGAGGTTCGGCAGGTAGAACAACAGGTCGAGCGAGGGCGGCCTGATGCCCTGCGTGCGCAGGAGCGCCACAATTTGCGCGGTGTGCCGGACCTCGTGCAGCATGACGTGCCACAGCAGACCGCCCAGCCGGAAGTGTTCCTCGGGCGCGTCTTCCACCCCGCGCTCCAGCTCGACGTCCGTCAGCGTAGAGAGGTAGGCCAGCGTGCTTTGTTCCACCGCCCGCCAGTAGTCCAGCAACTCCGCCAGCGGAAACCCCGCGTAGACGGGGCCGTCCCCGGCGGCTTTGATGGCCGGAAAAACGTCCTCCACGGGCACGTCTCGCAGGATCGTGTAGTGAATCCAGCCGTCCTCCACCGCTGCCGTGTGCGCCACCAGGTCCTTGATACAGCGGAAGCGTTCACCGTCCAGCAGCGGGCGCGACAGCACCTCGTCCGGGACGCCCTCCAGCGCCGCCCACAGGTCCCGGCGGGCACGAACGAGGTAGGCGTAGGTCTCGGGGATGTTCATTCGCTCTCCTATTCCCGCCAGATGGCCCAGTGCTCGTCGAGCGCCTCCATCCCCTCGGGGGTGCGCCCGCCCAGGCGCAGCAGGGCCATGACCTGCCCCCGGTGGTGCGCGTCGTGGACGATGGTGTGCTGGAGGAAGTGGGCGGGATTCGACCGGTACGCGCCCTCCTGCCAGGGATCGGCGAAGGGCTCTCCCGACGCCAGGTGGGACCGCACCGCCTCCAGGGCGGCCTCGTCTCCAGCGGCAAAGGCCGCCGCCAGTTCTGACGGGGGGCTGTTCTGCCAGCGCCACAGGGGGTCGCCGTCCGCATCCTTTTGGGTGGGGTCGAGGAGCGGGCCCGCGTGTTCACGGGACAGGTTCCACAACCAGCCCACACGGAAGCCCGCCATGTGCCGCAGGTGCCGCTCGACCGTCCAGCCCCCCTGGCCGTCACTCAGGTCGAAATCGGCGGGCGTCAGGGCGCTCAGCAGCATCCCGTTGACGCGCCCGTTGCGGCGGAAGGATTCGAGCAGAAGAGTCGGTTCGTTCATGGTGACCTCGGGGGGTGGGGGCGTGAGGAGGCCGGGCGCCCGGAGTATGGGTCATCGGGGCCCCTGGGTTCAGGGTAAGCGCGATAGCCGTCAGAAGCTGGCGTGTTGAGGCGTAGACTGCACCATGACGCAGCCCCAGCCCACCCCCGGCGGCGACGACCTCCTGCGCGGCAAGGCCTACACCGGAGAGGGCGTGACCGTCTCCTACGACGCGCCCCGCTGCGTCCACGTCGCCAACTGCGTGCGGGGTCTCCCCGAGGTGTTCCGCCCCCGCGAGCGCCCCTGGATTCGGCTCTGGAACGAGGGCGACGCCGAGCGGGTGGCCGCGGTCGTCCGCACCTGCCCGACGGGGGCGCTGCACTACGCGCTCGAACACGGCCCGCCGGAGGCGCCCGAGGTTCCGACGACCATCACCCCCGTGCCCGACGGTCCCCTCGCCCTGCGCGGCGACCTTCGTATCCAGACCCCGGACGGCGAGGTGCGGGAGGTGCGCGCCGCCCTGTGCCGCTGCGGCGCGAGCGAGAACAAGCCCTTTTGCAACGGCGCCCACGCGAAGATCGGCTGGAAGAGCGGGGGAGCGACCTCGCCCGAACAGCGAGGCGACGACGAGCACGGGGAGGGGCAGCGGGCGGACGGGGCGCGGGATTCACAGGAAACCTCCTCACAGGAAAACTAGGGGCGCCGCGGCCTACACTGCCCCATGACCTCCTTCAACGTCCCCGACCTGATCCGCAAGAAGCGCGACGGGGAGCCGCACACCCGCGCCGAACTCGACCACCTCGTGCTGGGCTACACGCGCGGCGAGGTGCCCGACTACCAGGTCAGCGCGTGGCTGATGGCCGTGTACCTGCGCGGCATGAGCCCGCAGGAGACCGCCGACCTGACCCTGGTGATGGCCGCCTCGGGTGACGAGCTGGACCTCACCGGGTTGCCGCGCACCGTGGACAAGCACTCGACGGGCGGCGTGGGCGACAAGACCAGCCTGATCCTCACGCCGATGCTCGCGGCCCTGGGCCTGACCGTCGCCAAGATGAGCGGGCGGGGACTGGCGCACACGGGCGGCACCATCGACAAGCTCGAAAGCTTCCCCGGCTGGACCCCCGAGCTGCCCGAGGAACGCTTCCTGGCGCAGGCCCGCGAGATTGGCCTCGCGCTCGTGGGGCAGTCGAGGGACCTCGCGCCCGCCGACGGCAAGCTCTATGCCCTGCGCGACGTGACGGCGACCGTGGACTGCCTGCCGTTGATCGCCAGTTCCATCATGAGCAAGAAGCTCGCCTCGGGGGCGCACACGGTCGTCCTCGACGTGAAGGTGGGGGCCGGGGCCTTCATGCGGACCCTCGACGACGGGCGGGCCCTGGCGCGGGCGATGGTGGACATCGGCACGCGGGCGTCCCGACTGGTGCGGGCGGTCCTGACCGATATGGACGCGCCGCTGGGCCACATGGCCGGAAACAGCCTGGAGGTGCAAGAGGCGCTGGCGACGTTGCGCGGCGAGGGCCCGGAGGACCTCACCGAACTGTGCGTGGCCCTCGCGGTGGAGGCGCTGGCGGCGTACGGCGAGGACGCGGGGCAGGCGGAGGCCCGCGCCCGCGCAACGCTCACGGACGGCTCGGCCCTCGCCAAGTTCCGCGCCTTCATCGCGGCGCAGGGCGGGGACGCGTCCCTGGTGGACGAGCCCGCCCGGCTCGACGTGGCGCCCGGACGCGCGGAGGTCGTGGCCCCCTCCTCCGGCTTCGTGGCGGGCATCGACGCGCTGGCGGTGGGCCGGGCGGTCCTCGCCCTCGGCGGCGGGCGCCATCTCTTGGGCGAGACCATCGACCACGGGGTGGGGGTGGAGCTGCTGAAAAAGCCCGGCGAGAGGGTGGAGGCCGGGGAAGCCGCGCTGCGCCTCTACCACCGGGGCGGGCGGGGGCTGGAGACGGCGCGGGCGCTGCTTACGGCGGGGCTGAGCGTGTCGGAGACGGCTCCGGCGCCTCAGCCGCTCATCCTGGGGCGGGAGAGCTGAACCGCCTTGCTTTTTGGGCGTGCGAGTGGGCACGATGGGCGTGGTGAAGTTGCCCGGCCCAGGGTGCAGCAAGCGCGGAGCTTAGCGGGCGCCCCGGTGAGGCCGGGCCTGTAGCACGTACAGAGGAACAGGAGGGAGGCGAGTGGCCCGGTCACGGGTCGCCCGTGAAGCCTGCCTGGACCTCGAAAAGGCCCAGACCTTCCTGACCCCGGCGGGAGGCTGCCCGGTCGGCTGCGCCCGGTCCGGTCTCCCTGCCCGGGGTCCCCCCGCCCCAGGAGCCGCCATGCTGTCACCTTTCGTTTCCGACGCCGTGCGGGTCTCTTTCCCGCAGCGGCCCGACCTCGCCGTCACCCCTGCGGGCGAGGGCGACTACTGCCGCGCCTTCCTGGTGGACCACACTTGGATTTTTCTGTTCGCCAAACACCCGTTCGCCTCGGCGTGTCTGGAGCGGGTGGCGCGGGTGCTGCCCCCCCTGGCGGAGGGCTCCCCGCTGCCCGTTCCGGTGGCGGAGTACCACGGTTCGGTCGCTGGTGTCGGGTACATCGGCTACCGCCGCCTGCCCGGCGACGAACTCACGGCGGAACGCTTCGCGGCCTTGACTCCGGGCCAGCGGAACGCCTTGGCGGAGATGTTGGGCGCGTTCTTCCGGCACCTGCACGCCTTTGCCCCTGCGCGGGCCACCTCCCTGGGCGTTCCCGTCAGCGAGTATCCCTTCGCCATGCAGGATGACGCGTTGCTCCCGGGCCCGGCGAAGGAACTGTACCGGCGCGACCTGGAGACGTTCGCAACGTGGCCAGGGGCGGAGGCGGCCCTGGTGGGCGGGCTGGAGCGCGCGCTGGACGGGTATCTGCGGTTTGCCCGCGCGTGGTCTCCTCCCCTGGTGCTCCTGCACAACGAGGTGTCGGCTGATCACGTCCTGTACGATCCATCCACCGGACGACCGTCGGCGGTCATCGACTTCAACGGGATGATCGTGGGGCGGCCCGCCCGCGATTTCCTGTACCTGTATGGGGAGTACGGCCCCGACTTTGCCGCCGAGGTGCTGCGGGCCTACGGGCGCCTGCCGCCCGGAGAGGCGTTGGAGGAACTGCGTTTCCTGCACCTGTGGCACGTCCTGGCGCGGCTGCTGTGGGCTGTGGAGCACGGCTACGCGGCGAGGGCGGAGTGGTTGCAGGGGCAACTGGACACCCTGCTTGCCGAATCCGCCCTTGACGGCGTTTCTTAACTCTCCCGTAACCCTCGCTCCCCCCGGTCTGGGAGAGGTGAGTTACCCTCGACCCATGCGGACCATCGTTCTGGTCGTGATCGTCGTGCTGGCGGCCATTTTCGCGATTCTCAACCGCAACGCGCTGCTCTTTCCCCACACGCTCAGCCTGGGTTTCGTGACCTACCGGGAGGTGCCGCTGGGGCTGATCCTGCTGCTCACGGGGCTGGTCCTCGCGCTGATCTTCTACTTCTGGGCGGGGGTGTCGCGGCTGCGGGCGCAGGCGGACAGCGCCCGGCTGCTGCGTGACATGGAGGCCCTGCGCAACAGCCTCGACAGTCAGGAGGGCAGCCGCTTCGCCCAGCTTCAGGGCTACCTCGACCAGCGCTTCCAGGCCCTGGGGTCGGGAAGTCCGGCGACCCAGGGCGAGGCGGTGGCGCAAGAACTCGCGGCGACGAACGCGCGGCTCGACGCCCTGGAGCGCAACCTCAACGTGCAGCTCGCGCAGATCGACGATTACCTCAAACGTCGGCTGCGGTGAGGCCAGGGTCGGGCTCCCCGCCCCGCTCCGGCGGGAGTCGGGTTTGTCCGCGCGCTTACACCCGGTTCATTGCGCGGGGAGCGGCCCCTCTAGAATGGCCCGCGAGGGAGCAGTTCCCACCCGAAGGAGTCTAGAATGGCGCTCGACCGTTTTTTTCGCAGACGCCGCCCGCAGCCGCAAGCGGGGGCCGACGTGCCGGACCTGTGGACCCAGTGCCCCGCCTGCAAGGAAGGGCTCTATAACCGTGAGCTGGAGGCCAGCCGCTTCGTCTGCCCCAAGTGCGGGCATCACCTGCGGCTGGACGCGGGCAAGCGGGTGGAGGTTCTCCTCGACCCCGGCACTTTTGTGCAGCTCTCGGGCCGCGTCCACCCCACCGACCCCCTGCACTTCGAGGACACCGAGCCCTACGCGGTGCGCCTCGCCCGCGCCCAGGCCAAGACCGGGCGCCCCGACGCGATCCTGACGGGCACGGGCACCGTCGAGGGCCTGCCCGTCACCCTCGCCGTGATGGACTTCGCCTTCAGCGGCGGCAGCATGGGGAGCGTGGTGGGCGAGGAGATTTCCCGCGCCGCCGAGCACGCCGCCTCGCACGGCACGCCCTTCGTCCTCGTCGCGGCGAGCGGCGGGGCGCGGATGCAGGAGAGTGCCCTGTCGCTGATGCAGATGGCGAAGACGACGGTGGCGCTCGAAGGCCTCTCGGCGCGGGGCCTGCCCTACGTCAGCGTGCTCACCGACCCGACGACCGGGGGCGTGACGGCGAGCTTCGCCACGGTGGCGGACGTGATCCTGGCCGAGCCGGGGGCCCTCATCGGCTTCGCGGGGCCGCGGGTGATCCAGCAGACGATCCGCCAGCACCTGCCGGAGGGCTTCCAGCGCGCCGAGTTCCTGATGGAGCACGGCATGATCGACGACGTGGTGGACCGCCGCGAGCACCGCGCCTACCTCGCCCGGCTGCTCGGGGTGCTCACCCGGCGCGAGGTGAGCGCGTGAGCCCGTCTGCCGCCGAGGCGGTGCGCGAACTCGAAGCCCGCGTTCACGACCTGGAGGACACCGCGCGCCGCACCGGGCAGAACCTCGACGCGGCGATCACCCCCCTGCGCGCGGAGGTCGAGCGGCTGCGGGCCGCGCACCGCGCCCCCGTCTCGCGCTGGGAGCGGGTGGGGCTCGCCCGCGCGCCGGGCCGACCGACCGCCCTCGACTACGCCGAGCGGCTGTGCACCGACTTCACCCAGCTTCACGGGGACCGCGCCTTCGGGGACGACCTCGCCTTGATCGGCGGGCCCGCGCGCTGGCAGGGGGTGCCCGTCCTGCTGCTGATGCAGCAAAAGGGCCGCGACACCAAGGGCAAGATCCGGCGCCGCTTCGGCATGAGCAACCCGGAAGGCTACCGCAAGGCGATCCGCCTGATGGACCTCGCCGACCGTTTCCGGCTGCCCGTCGTGTCCCTGATCGACACGCCCGGCGCCTACCCCGGCATCGAGGCCGAGGAGCGCGGTCAGGCCTGGGCCATCGCCGAGAGCATTCAGCGGATGGTGCGCCTCTCGGTGCCCGCCGTCTGCGCGGTGATCGGCGAGGGGGGCAGCGGGGGCGCGCTCGCGGTGGGGGTCGGCAACCGGGTCCTGATCCAGGAAAACGCCTGGTACAGCGTGATCAGCCCCGAGTCGTGCGCGGCGATCCTGTGGCGCGACGCCGCGCAGGCCCCCAAGGCCGCCGAGGCCCTGAAGCTCACCGCGCCCGACCTGCTGGGGCTCGGCATCGTCGAGGAGATCGTGCCCGAGCCTCCCGGCGGCGCCCACCTCGACCCGGACGCCGCCGCGCGGGCGCTCGGCGAGGCCGTTCGCCGCCACCTCGCCGAACTGGGGGGCCTGAACGAGGCGGAACTCAAGGCGCAGCGGGCGGAGCGCTTCCGGGGGCTGGGGGCCTACACGGAGGGCTGAGCGGGCGGAGGGTGCGGGCGGGTCACTCGGAAGGGGTGGCCCGTTTCGCATGGGCAACCTGCCCCCGCCGCATCTGCGGCCCGCTCCCCCGCCACGGCGCGGTACTCTCGTGCATGACGACAACTCGGAGAACGGACGTCATCGTCGTCGGCGCGGGCCTCGCCGGGCTGACCGCCGCGCGCAGGCTGGCGCGGGCGGGGCGGCGGGTGCGGGTGCTGGAGGCGCGGGGCCGGGTGGGCGGACGCACCCACACCATTCGCCTGCCCGTCACGGGCGTGAGCGTGGACATGGGCGGGCAGTGGGTCGGGCCCAACCAGCCGCACGTCATGGCCCTGATCCGCGAACTCGGCCTGGACGTGTACCCCACCCATGACGAGGGGCAGAACCTCGCGCACCTGCTGGGCAAGACGCTGCGGTACCGGGGGCTGATTCCGCCCCTGCCGCCGCACGTGCTCGCCGACTACGCCCTGCTCTCGGCCCGCTTCGAGGCGCTGGCCAACCGCATTCCGCTGAGCGCCCCCTGGACGGCCCCGGACGCGGGGGCCCTCGACGCGCAGACCTTCGATACCTGGATCACCCGCCACGCCCACACCCGCCAGACCCGCGCCCTGATGCGGCTTTACGCCGGGGCCGTGTTCAGCGCGGACGCGGCGGAACTCAGCCTCCTGCACGCCCTCACGTACACCGCGCACGGCGGCGGCATCAACGGCCACACCCTCACGCGCGGCCACGCCCTGCAAGACCGGGTGCTGGGCGGCGCGCAGGGCATCGCGCAGCGGCTGGCGGATAGTCTGGACGACGTGCGGCTGGGCAGCCCGGTCACGCGGGTGGAGCAAGGCGGCTCGGGCGTCACCCTCCACACCCCGGCGGGGGAGCACCACGCCGACCGCGCCGTTCTCGCCGTGCCCCCGGCCCTGCTCTCCGGCGTTCCCTTCGACCCACCGCTCCCGCCCCGCCGCGCGCAGCTCCAGCAGCGGCTCCCGATGGGGGCGGTCGTCAAGTTCATGGCCGTCTATGAGCGTCCCTTCTGGCGGGACTCTGGCCTGAGCGGCATGAGCATCAGCGACGAGGGGCCCGTGACCGTCACCTTCGACAACAGCCCGCCGCAGGGCCTCCCCGGCGTCCTGCTCGGCTTTATCGAGGGAGGCGAGGCGCGGGCGCTGATGGGGAGGAGGAGCGGCGGGACGCGGCCCTCGCCCGCCTCGCCCGCCTGTTCGGCCCGGAGGCGTTGCGCCCCCTCGAAACCGTCGAGCGCGACTGGTCCGCCGAGCCCCACAGCGGCGGGTGTTACGGCGCCCTCCTCGGCCCCGGCGTGTGGACCGGGTACGGCGAGGCGCTGCGCGAACCCGTGGGCCGCCTCCACTGGGCGGGGGCGGAGACGGCCCGGGTGTGGATGAACTACATGGACGGCGCCGTCGAGAGTGGCGAGCGCGTGGCGGCGGAGCTGCTGGCGGTGGGGAGATCAGCGGAGGCCGTCTTGCCCGCCTGATCTTCCCAGAAGAGAGAGCGACCCCACCACGGAGCCGCCCCTTCTGTTCCCACCGCCCACACCCTGCCTCAGTCGTCCGCCGCCCCCGCCACCGTCCCCGTGTTCGTCACGCCGGGCAGGGCCGCCTCCGCTATGGGCTTTTTCAGGAGGCCCAGGAGCGCGGTGCTGAGGACCGTCCCCGCCACGATGGCGACGATGTACATGGGCAGGTGGGTCACGGCGTTGGGGATGAACAGCACGAAGACGCCGCCGTGCGGGGCGCGGAGCTGCACCCCCGCCGCCATGCTGATCGCCCCGGCGACCGCCGAGCCCACCATCAGGGAGGGGATCACGCGCAGCGGATCGCGGGCGGCGAAGGGAATGGCGCCTTCCGTGATGAAGGAAAGGCCCAGCACCCCGGCGGCCTTTCCGGCCTCGCGCTCGTCGGCGGTGAAGCGGTTCTTGAAGACGAGGGTGGCGAGGAAGAGGGCGAGCGGGGGCGTCATGCCCGCAGCCATCGCGGCGGCGATGGGGCCGTAGACCTCCGAGCCCAGCAGGCCGGTCGAGAAGGTGTAGGCGGCCTTGTTGATCGGCCCGCCCATGTCGAAGGCCATCATCGCGCCGATCACGGCCCCGAGCACGCCCGCCGAGGTGTCGCCCAGGCCGCGCAGCCAGTTCGTCGCGGCGGTCAGGGCGGCGGCGACCGGGCGCCCCACCACGTAGATCATCAGCAGGCCCGTGATCGCCGTGCCCAACAACGGCAGCAGCAGCGTGGGCTTGAGGCCCTCCAGCGTGCGGGGGAGCTTGATCCCGCGGTTGAGCGTGCGGGTCACGTACCCCGCCAGGAATCCGGCGATGATGCCCCCCAGGAAGCCGCTGCCGCCCCCCAGCGCGAGCAACCCGCCGATCATCCCCGGCGCGAGCCCCGGACGGTCCGCGATGGAGTAGGCGATGTATCCGGCGAGCACGGGGATAAAGAGGCCGAAGGCCCCTGTCCCGCCCCCGATCTGGCTCAGCGCCGCCCCGAAGGTGCCCGGCGCCGGGTTGATGCCCCCGAAGGCGAAGGCCAGCGCGATCAGCAGCCCGCCCGCCACCACGAAGGGCAGCATGTGCGACACGCCGGTCATCAGGTGCTTGTAGGCGCTCGGGACGCCCGCATTCTTGGCGGCCTTAGCGGCACTCGCCTGCGACACGAAGTCGGTGCCGCCCTGGGCGCCCGCGACCGCCAGGCCCGCCGCCGTGCCGTACACGGGCGCTTCGGCCAGGGCGCGCTGCACCAGGGCCTGCCCGTTCTGGATGGCGGGCTTGGTGCCGGTCTGGAAGACGCGCTTGCCCTGGAAGCGCGAGAGGTCCACGTTCGTGTCGGCGGCGATGATCACGAGGTCGGCGCCCGCGACGTCCTGCGCGGTGAGCTGGTTTCCGGCTCCCACGCTGCCCTGCGTCTCCACCTTGGCGGTGTAGCCCAGCGCCTTCGCCCCGTTCTCCAACCCCTCGGCGGCCATGAAGGTGTGCGCGATGCCGGTCGGGCAGGCGGTGATGCCCACGATGCTGAGAGGTCGGCCCGCGTCGGTGGTGGGGGCGGAGGGGGCCGGGGTGGGGGAGACGGCGCCCGCTGTCGGCGTCGTGGGGGCGGTGACGGTCTGAACGGCTGGAGCCGTCGCTGTGCCCGCCTCGCCCGCGCCCACCGCCTGGGAGATCAGGCCCGCCGCGCCCCGGATGGCGTCCCCGGTGCTCGCGCGAATGATGCGTTTCCCGGCGAAACGGGATTCGTCCACGTTCACGTCGGCGGCGAGGATCACCGCGTCGGCGTCCGCGATCTCCTGCGGGGTCAGGGCGTCCCCCGCCCCCACGCTGCCCTGGGTCTCCGCGCGCAGGGTGTGTCCTGCCGCCTGCGCCGCGCGCCGCAGCGCCTCGGCGGCCATGAAGGTATGGGCGATGCCGGTCGGGCACGCCGTGACTGCCACGAGTCTTGCCATGTCTGCGCCTCCTCTGAGGGCTGGGAATCCCGGGTGATGCGGTCCGAAGGGGAAGGGGCGGCCACGGAGGCGCCAGGCTCAGGCGTCTTGCCTCATCGGCTCCCTCCAGTTCACCGTCTCCACCACGACCCGCGCGGCAAAGGCATCCAGTTCGGCCCGCGGCGGCAGGTGCGCCCCCAGCCGGGTGATCGCCCCCAGGCTGAAGGCCGTCGCCCGCCGGGCCGCGTCCGCCAGGGACAGCCCCTCGGCGCGGGCGCAGACCAGCCCCGAGACCATCGCGTCCCCCGCCCCCACGGTGCTCACCACGGCCACCCGGGGCGGGACGGCCCGCACCGTCTCGTCTCTCGACACCAGCAACGCCCCCCGTTCCCCCTGCGACACGGTAACGAGTTCGGCCCCGCGGGCGAGCAGTTCCCGGGCCGCCGCCAGCACGTCGTCCTCCCCGGGCAGGGGACGGCCCAGCGCCGCCGAAAGCTCGTGAATGTTCGGCTTCAGGAGATTGGGAAGTACGTCTGCCCTGAGCGCCGTTTGCAGGGCCGCGCCGCTGGTGTCGAGGGCCACGAACCGTCCAGCCGCGCGCAGCCGCGCCACCGTCCGCGCGTAGAAGTCCGCCCCCACCCCCGGCGGCACGCTCCCCGCCAGCACGAAGGCGTCGTGGTCGGCGGCGAGGGCGTCCAGGCGGGCTTCCAACTCGGCCAGTAGTTCCGGCGTGGCGGCGAGACCGGGCAGGTTGATATCGGTCGTCTCCTGCGCCGCCCCGTCCACGATCTTCACGCCGACGCGGGTGGGGCCGGGCACGCGGAGAAAAGCGTCCTGCACCCCCTTCTGCCGGAACAGCGCCTCGAACTGCCCCGGGTTCTCGTCCCCCAGGAAACCCGTCGCCGTCACCCTCAGCCCCCAGTCGGCCAGGAAGGAGGCGACGTTCACGCCCTTGCCGCCCGCGCCCAGGTGCAGCGACTGCCCGAGGTTGACCTCGCCCCTCCTCCAGCCGTCCGCCCGCACGGTGAGGTCGAGGGCCGGGTTGAGGGTGAGGGTGGCGACGCGAAAGGCGGTCATGCCGTCGCCCCCTGGGGTGCGGGCGGACGGACGAGGGCGCGCACGGCCTCCGCGTTGGGCTGTGTGAGCGCCTCGCGGGCGAGGGCCTGCAACTCGGCTTTGGTGCGCTGCCGCAGGGCCGCCTTCACGGTGGCGATCTGTGGGGTGCTGACGGAGAGTTCCTTCACGCCCAGGCCGGTCAGCATCAGCGCGCCCACCTCGTCGCCCGCCGCGCCGCCGCACACGCCCACCCACTTGCCGTGGCGGTCGGCGGCCTGGACGGTCAGGGCGATGAGTTGCAGGACGGCGGGGTGCATCGCGTCCGTCTGCCGGGCGAGCTGGGGGTGCAGGCGGTCCATCGCCAGCGTGTACTGGGTGAGGTCGTTCGTGCCCACGCTGAAAAAATCCACCTCCTGCGCGAGCGCGTCGGCGATGAGAGCGGCGGAGGGCACCTCGATCATCACGCCGAGGGGCACGCGGGGGGCGCCCAGTTCCTCGCGCACCCCGTCGAAGATGGCGCGGGCGCGGCGGAAGTCCTCCAGGGTCGAGATCATCGGGAACATCAGGTGGACGCCCTGGTGGTCCTTCGCCACCCGCGCCACCGCCCGCAGTTGCGGCAGGAAGAGGTCGGGCCGCTCGAAGCACAGCCGGATGCCCCGGATGCCCAGGAAGGAGTTGTCCTCGTGCGCCAGCCCCAGGTACGGCACCTCCTTGTCCCCGCCGATGTCGAGCGTGCGGATGATCAGCGTGCGGTCCCCCAGCGCCTGCGCCATCGCCCGGTACTCGCGCTCCTGCTCCTCCTCGGTGGGCGCCGAGTCGCGCTCCAGGAACAGGAACTCGGTGCGCATCAGGCCCACGCCCTCGGCCCCGGCGTCCAGGGCCGCGGCGGCGTCCGTCGCGCGGTTGATGTTCGCGGCGACCTCCACCCGCACCCCGTCGCGCGTGGCTCCGGGTTGGTGGCGGGCGGCGCGGGCGAGTTCGCGCTCGCGGGCCAGGACGCCCTGCCGTTCGCGCGCGGCTCCCACGTCGGCCTCCGAGGGGTTGAGGTACAGCCGCCCCGCCCCGCCGTCGAGGATCGCGGGCGTGCCGTCGGGCACCTCCAGCACCCCGTTCCCGGCGGCGACCACGGCGGGAAGGCCCAGCCCGCGCGCGATGATCGCCGTGTGGCTCGTCGGCCCGCCCTGCGCGGTCACGAAGCCGAGCAGGGTGTCCGGCCCCAGCCGCGCCGTGTCGCTGGGCGTGAGGTCGGGCGCGAGGAGGATCACCGGGCCGCTCGCCGCCACGTCCGTCTCGCGCAGGCCCAGGAGGTGACGCAGCACCCGCCGCTGCACGTCGCTGAGGTCCACCGCGCGGGCGGCGAGGGTGGGGTCGTCGAGCCGCTGGAGCCCGGCGATCCGGTCGCTCGTCACCGCCTGGTACGCCCACGCGACCCCGTGCCCGTCGAGAATGCGCGATACGGTGTCTTGCACGACGCTCTCGTCCCCGAGGAGTTCCTGGTGCGCGCGGAAGATGGCGGCCTTATCCGCCCCGAAGCGGGCCCCCACGTCGGCGATCACGGTGTCGAGTTCCGCGCGGGCGGCGGCGAGGGCCCGGTCGAGGCGGTCCCCGTCCGCCACCGGGTCGCCGGGCTCGTCGCGCACGTCGAGGGGCCTCGGCGCGTGCTGCCGGGTCACCCCGACCACCAGCCCGTCGGCGGCGGGCACACCTTCCACGGTCGCCCCGGCCCCCTGCGGGGCCCACTCGGGCTCGCGGCGGGCGGGGGCCGCGCTCGCGGGCGCGGCGCTCAGGTCATCTCCCAGCCCCGAGCGGATCGCGTCGGTGACGGCGTTCAACGTCTCCGGGCTGTCCGCGCTGACGGTCACGGCGGTGCCGCGCGTCAGGCCCAGGCTCAGCACCTCCATCAGGCGGGTCGCGTCGGCGCTCTCGCCCGAGTCCCGGCTCAGCCGCACCCGCCCGCCCCGCGAGCGCACGAGGTTGGCGAGCATGGTCGCGGGCCGGGCGTGCATCCCGAGGGGATTGGGCAGCGTGACCTGGGCGGAATAGGGGAGGTCGGAGGCGGCGGGTGCAGGCGCGGCGGTGACCGTGACCGTCTGAGCCTGGGTCTGCACCGGCGTGGACCGCTCCCCGGTCAGCGCCTCCTGCACGTCGCCGGGGTCGGTGGTGGTGGAGAGCTTCTCGACCAGCGCATCGTCGGAAAGCACGCGGGTCAGGCGGCGCAGGATGCCCAGGTGCTCGTCGCTTGCGGCGGCGATGCCCACGACGAGGCGCACCGTCTCGCCGCCCACGCCCCACGGCACCCCGCCGGGGAGTTGCAGCACCGCGATCCCCGTCTTGCGGATCAGGTGCCGCGTCTCGGGCGTGCCGTGCGGGATGGCGATGCCGCTGCCCAGATAGGTGTTCGCCTGCCCCTCGCGGGCGCGCATCCCCTGCACGTACCCCGCGTCCACATTCCCCGCTGCCGTGAGCAGCGCGGCGACCTGCGCGATGGCGTCGTCCTTCGTACTCGCCCGCGCCCCCAGCCCGATGAGTTCCTGCGGAAGATCGATCATCGTCTCGTGCCCCCCCGTCCGGGCCCTGCCGCCCGAGCCTCATGCTGCCCACTTTTGAGAAATCATGACGAATTCTGATCGATTCAGATCGTACTTGATCCGGGGGCCGCCGACAAGGGCCCGGTCCGGCTGTTCCGGCACCCCACTGTACGCCCCTCTTTCCGCAGTGCCGGGAGCCGGGACGGTGATTTCATGGAGTCTTTCTTAAGCCAACTCTGCGGGTCTGGACTTGAGCGGGGCTGAGCATTTCTGAGCACTTTGGGGTACCATCCGGGCAGATGACGGCTCCCCTGGCGGAGGAACGCCTGACGCGGATTCTCGACCTGCTCGCCCGGCAGGGCACGGCCCGCACGACCACGATCACCGAGCACTTGGGGGTGAGCGGGGCGACGGCGCGGCGCGACCTCGACGTGCTCGCCTCGCGGGGGCTCGTCCGCAAGGTGCACGGCGGGGCGGCGCTCGTCCACCAGGACCAGGGGTACCGCGACCGCCAGAGCCTGGAGCGCGGCGGCAAAACCCGGCTCGCGCAGGCCGCCGTCTCGCGGCTGCGGCCCGGGCAGACCGTGTACCTCGACGCGGGGACGACCGCCCGGCACGTCGCCCAGGCCCTGCGCGCCGTGCCCCACCTCACCCGCACCCTGCGCGTGGTGACACATGGGATCGACGTGGCGTACGAACTCAACGGCGAGTGCTCGCTGTACGTGGTGGGGGGCGAGGTGTACGGCTCGACCTTCAGCGTTACCGGCCCCGACGCCCTCGCCACCGTGAGCCGCTATGCCTACGACGTGTTTCTGGTGGGTTGCACGAGCATCGACCCGGAACGCGGCCTCACGAACAGCAATCTGGTGGAGGCCCAGCAGAAGACGGCGATCATGCGCCGCGCCCGCGAGAGCGTCTTGATCGCCGACCACAGCAAGTGGAACCAGGCAGGCTTCGCCACCTTCGCCCCCCTCGGCGACGTGCGGGCGTGGGTCACCGACCACGCCCCGCCGGAAGCGCGGGGGGTCTTCGGAGCAGCGGGCGTGGAGGTCGTCGAGGCGGACGGGAGGGACTGATCGCGGTATTCCGTTCCGTTGAGCGAGGAAAGCGCCCCTCAACTCCACTCCGACCGCTCTCATGACGGTTTCTCGCTTTGTTCGGACCGGATCGGTTGCCGGTTACACCCGCAACTGATCCGGTCACCGCTGGAAGGAGCGCCTCCCGCTACACTCGGGCGCGATGAGCGACCTGCCCACCCCCGAGACCAGCCCCCCGCCCGGCGAGACCACCCCCGCTCCCCGCAGCCGCGCCCGGATGCTCGAACTGGTGTTCCCGAAGGACACCAACTACCTCGGCACGGCCTTCGGGGGCTTCGTGCTCTCGCTGATGGACAAGGCGGCCTCGGTGGCGGCGGTGCGGCACGCGGGCGGCGCGGTCGTCACGGCGCGGATGGACGGGGTGGACTTCCACGTCCCGATCCGGGTCGGGGACGCGGTGGCCCTCGACGCGCGGGTGGTGCGGGTGGGCCGCAGCTCCATGCGGGTGCGGGTGGACGTGTACCGCGAGCACATGGCCTCCGGCGAGCAGCAACTCGCCACCACCGGCTTTTTCGTCTTCGTGGCGGTCGGTGAGGACGGGAGGCCCCGCCCGGTGCGGCCCCTGGGGGAGGGTCTGGACACGGGCAGCGAGGAGCCCGACCCCGAGGCCCGCCCTTGACGGCGCGGGGGGCGCTGCACCTCACCCTCGTCCGCCACGGGGCGACCGACTGGAACGGCGAGGGCCGCTGGCAGGGCTGGACCGACACGCCGCTGGGAGAGACGGGCCGTGCCCAGGCCGGTCTCCTCGCCCGTCGGCTGGCGGGCAAGACCTGGGACGCCGCGTACGCCAGCGACCTGCGCCGGGCCCTGGACACCGCCGCCCTCGCCCTCCCCGGCCACCCGGTCACCCCCGACGCCCGGTTGCGCGAACTGCACTTCGGGCGTTACGAGGGCGCGACCACCGAAGACGTGCTCCATGACCCCGAGTATGCTGGGTGGCAGCGTGACCCCTGGACCCGGCCCGCCCCGGGCGGCGAGAGCCTGCGGGGGGTGGCCGAAAGGATGCGCGCCTGGGCCGAGGACCTTCCCGCCGGGGACGTCATCGCCTTCACCCACGGGGCGGCCCTGCGTGCCCTCTTGTGCGACCTCTTCGGCTGGCCCGCCACGCCGCAGCCGGGGTACGTCCTGCCCTTTCCCTACCGGCACGCCCACACCGGGTTGACCCGCCTGACCCGGACGGCGGGCCGCTGGACGCTGCTGACGTACAACGACCACGCGCACCTGGAGGCGGGGGCGGACTAGCGGGCGAGCGACAGGGCGAGCAGCCCCCACGCGACGACGTTCACGGTGACGTGCGCGATCACGCCCGGCAGCAGCCTCCCGGTACGAAGGCGGGCGACGGCGAGTGGCAGGGCCGTCAGGGCCACCCGCAGGACGTGCTGCGGCTGCCACAGGTGGTACAGGGCGAACAGCAGGGCGTTCACGGGGGCGGCGGCCCGGCCCAGCGGCGAGAGGCGCCCGAGCAGCCAGCCCCGGAAATATGCCTCCTCGACCGTCGGCCCGGCGAACCCGAACACGACGAGCCACGCGGCGAGCGTCAGGGCCCGCAGGCTCTCCGGGAGCGCGGCGAGGCCCTGCGCCGGGTCGAGCACCCAGCCGGGCAGGAGGGGGAGCAGGGGCCGCGTGACTCCTTCCAGGGGGACGGCGAGGCCCGGCAGCACCGCGCTGGCGAGCAGCGTCAGCCCCGCCGCGCCGAGCAACCGGGCGTCCGCGCGGGGGCGCCGGAGGGAGGGAAGCGCCCCCGCCCGCCAGAGCAGGGCGAGTTCCAGCGGGAGCAGCACCGCCACCGTGACGAGGAGCAGGCCCCAGACCGGCGGCAGGCCCGCGCGGTGCAGCGCCGCCCCCAGCGGGAGATAGATCGCCCCCGCCACCCAGCCCGGCAGCAGGTGGAGCAAGACGGTGGTGGAGAGGCGCGTGCGTGCTGGTCGGTCGGTCGGGGCGGGGTGGGCGCTCATGGCTGGACCTCCGCCCCCAGGGTCGGCGAAGATCAACCCGAGATGACAGGCCCCCTTTCCAGTAGCCCTTCCGGTAGCTCCCCCGGCGTGCGGCAGATGGAGGCCCGCGTGGTCCTCGACCCCCGCGCCGCCCGCACGCTGCTCGACCCGCAGGCGCGGCGCTGTCTGGAGCCGTTCCTGGGCCGGACCCTGGGGGTCGCCGAGGCGGCGCGGCAATCGGGCGTGCCCGCGGACGCGCTGGCCTACCGGGTGCGCGTCCTGGTGGGCCTGGGCCTGCTCGGCGAGGTGGGCTCCAGAGCCCGCGCGGGCCGCCCGGTGCGGCTGTACGCGGCGCCCGCCCGGCTCTCGGCCCCCTTCGCGGCGCTGCCCGCCGAGGACCTGGAAGCCTTTTTCACCGCGCTCGACGCTGCCCCGCGCGCGCTGGCCCTGCGGGGGCTCGCCGGGGCGGCGTCCCGGGGTCCGGTCACCGGGTGGCACCTGCACCTCTACCGGGACGGTCAGGGCACGGCCCGCCTGGACTTCGCGCCGCCGTCCTCCGGGGACGCCGAGGGCGTGCTGCTCGGCCCCGAGGCCCCCGCCGTCGCCCTGAACTGGCTGCCGCTGGCCCTCACCCCGGACGAGGCCAAGGCCCTCCAGGCGGAACTGCACGCCCTGCTCGGTCGTTACGCGGGCCGGGTCGGCGCGGCCCCCACCCACCTCCTCGGCCTGCTCTGCGCGCCCGTGCCGGAGGGCGGGAAGGGGCCGGGGTGACGGGGGTCACCGGGTTCAGGCCACGCCCGTCTCCCCCAGCGCCAGCCGTGCGTGCCCGAGGTGGTGGCGCAGGTGCCAGCCGTGCTTGGCGACGAGCCGCCACAGCTCCTGCCGCCCCTCGTGCGGGTGGGTGACGTGCCGCGAGAACCGGGCCGGGTCCACCCCGCGCAGCAGGGCCGCCCAGCGCAGGTTCGCCGCGTCCATGAGCGCCAGCGCCGCCTCCACAGGCAACTCCGCGTCGGGGAGGGCCAGCCACGCCTCCTGGTCGAAGGGCTGGATCACGAACTCCTCGGTCGTCAGGCCGGAGCGCAGGCGGTTGAGGCCGTGCACATGCGCGTCCGCCGTGTGGTGGGCCAGTTGCCGCACCGTCCACCCACCGGGCCGGTACGTGCGCGACAGGGCGGCGGCGCCGAGCCTCGACAGCAGCTCACGCCACCCGCGCGCGGCCTCCTCCATTCGCGCCGCCGTGTCCTCCAGCGCCGCCCGGTCCCGCCCGGGAAGGTCCTGAATCGGGCCGATGGGAAAGCGCCGGGCATCCTGGGCAGAGGAGGTCATGGGGGCAGTATCCCCCCTCCCGATACCCTAAACCTGGATGTATCGAGTTTCGAGGTATGATCCTTTCATGAATCCGCGAGAGCAACTCCGGCTGCTGATCCTCGCCGTGCTGGA
The DNA here is from genome assembly GCF_002869765.1 of Deinococcus planocerae. Classification (NCBI taxonomy): domain Bacteria; kingdom Thermotogati; phylum Deinococcota; class Deinococci; order Deinococcales; family Deinococcaceae; genus Deinococcus; species Deinococcus planocerae. The sequence continues at coordinate 131,270 of NZ_PNOR01000004.1, forward strand.
ACGGCAGCCCGAACACGGGTACGCCATCGCGCAGGCGATCAAGGCGCGGTCGGAGGGGTTGCTGCACGCGAAGGAGGGCACCCTCTATCCGGCCCTGCACGCGCTGGAGGCCGAGGGCCTGGTCCAGAGCCACGAAACCGAGGTCGCCGGGCGGGTGCGCCGCGAGTACCGCCTGACCGAGAAGGGGAAAAAGGCGCTGGAGGGGGCGCGCGGCGAGTGGGAGCGGCAGGTGCGGGCGGTCGGGGCCGTGATCGGGGGCCGGGCGTGAACGCGCGGGAGTGGTTGGAGCAGGCCACGATGGGGATGCCCGAAGCGGTGCGGGACCGGGTAAGGGCGGAGACCCTGGCACACCTGGAGGACGCCGGGGTGGGGGAGGGTGAGGACGTGCGGGACGTGCTGGGCAGTCCCGAGAGGATGGAGCGGGAGCTAGGGCGGCTGTACCTCCCTCCCCGGGAAATCGGTGTCCTACGGCGTGACCCCTCCTACCTTTCTGCCGCCGGGTATGGCCTGCTCGTCTTGTTGACGTATGTCGCTCCGTTCTTCCTTCTCTTCTCCACTTTCCACTCGCTGCGCTTCGATCTGGAGTTGCCGCAGGCCAGGCTTCTCAGTCAGGTCGCCCTCTCCCTGCTCTGGTCCTGGCTGATCGCCCTACTCCTGACCAGAGGTCTTGGCTCCGAGCGGCGCCGACTGTGGCACGGGGCGCTGGGCTTCGCCACCTGGCTCGGGTGGTATGGGCTGGATTCTCTTGTCGGCTCCCTGGGGGAAGGCCCGCTCGACCGCTGGTCCGTCGTCGGGCTTGCCTTGCCGCTCTGCGGGGCCTGTTTCTTCCTGTGGAAAGCCTGGCGCGACGATGGACGACTGCGCCGCACCCTGGCCCTGCTCGACCTGTCTGAGGACCGTGCATGAACGCGCGGGAGTGGCTGGAGCAGGCGACGAAGGAGATGCCCGAAGCCGTGCGGCAGCGGGTCCAGGCTGAGACGTTCGCTCACCTGGAGGACGCCGGGGTGGGAGAGGGTGAGGACGTGCGGGCCGTGTTGGGTGAGCCAAAGGTGATGCGGCGGGAGTTAGGGCGGCTGTATGTGCCGGAGGATCACCTGCGCGCCCTGGTCGAACATAATTCGACAGATCTCTACTACATCGTTACAGGCTGTGTTGGCTCCTTTATGTTTTTTGGCTTCTCTTCGGAACCCAGTCCAGCGTACGATGGGCTTCTCCGGCAGGGAATCCTGATCGTGTCGAGTCTTTGGCTCCTCGCGCTGTTTCTGACTCACACCTGGCCCCCTGTGCGCCTTCGCGTCTTTCACAAAGAGTTGTCTGTGGTCGCTCTCCAGGCCTACTTGTGGCTCTCGTTCGTATCGTCCTTTCTGAGCGGTGACTTTTCTCCCCTCTGGTGGGCCGCCTTCCTCATCTGGTGGCCCTTAGCGCTGTGCCGCCAGCTCTGGAAAGGCTGGCATCAGGACCAACGCCTGCGCCGCACCCTCGCCCTCGTCGGTGGAGCCCAGCTTTAACGCCGCTCCCAAGGCGGCCAGCCTCCCCACCGCGCTAAGCTCTCCCCCATGCTGACCTTCGCGGAGGCCGCGCGCTTCCCCGACACGCTGGTGGGCGCGGAGACCCGCCGCCTCGCCTTACATACCGCCCGTCTGCCCGCCGGGATGGTGGTGCCGCCCGCCTTCGAGGAGGGCTTCTACCGCGCCTCCAACCTGCCCGAGCAACTGCGCAACCTCCTCGCGCCCGTCCAGCCGAGCCGCATCGACGAGGACCTCCTCGAAGCCCTCGCCGAACGCGCCGGGGCCCTCGTCCGCACGAGCTACCTCTCGGATGACGCGGTGCAGCTCTTCTACCGGGCGCTGGGCAACGCGGGGCTGAGGAGCGGCGAGTTGCACGCCCGGCGACCGGGGGAGCGGGAGGTGGAGACCGCACGCGTGACGCCCCCCGGCACCGCCGCCCTGCACGCCCTCAAGCGGCTGTGGGCGCAGGACTGGACCTTCGACGCGCTCCTCACCCGGCTCGACGACACGGGCAGCGTGGGGCTGGAGGCGCGGGCGACCCTCCTCTTCGCCGGTCCGCCGGGCGTGCCGGACCCGGGGCAGGCGGTGGAGCTGGGCGTGCCGCTCGCCCTGGTCAACCCCCTCGGGCTGGTCGGGCTGCCTTGAGGTCGGGGTCTCACCCCCTCCTCTTCGCGGCGCTGGGGACGCTGGTTTTTCTCAACGTGTACGCGCCCCAGAGCCTCCTGCCCCTGCTGGCGCGCGAGTTCCGGGTCGGCGCGGCGGAGGTCGGCCTCGTCGTGGGCGCGACGACGCTGGCGATGGCGCTCGCCTCTCCGGTCGTGGGTGTCCTCGCCGATGCCTGGGGCCGCAGGCGGACGGTGGTGGGGGCCTTCGCGCTCCTCGCCCTGCCCGCCGTCCTCGCTACCCTCGCGCACACCTTGCCCCTCCTGAACGCCGCCCGCTTCGCCCAGGGCCTCCTCATCCCTGGAGTGATGGTGGCTCTGAACGCCTACATCGCCGAGGAAGTCGCTCCTCAAGGACGGGCCCGCGCCCTGACCGCCTACGTCACGGGCACGGTGTTGGGGGGGTTCCTGGGCCGCTTCCTGGCCGGACTCGTCGCCGCGCCCTTCGGCTGGCACGCGGCCTTCTGGCTGCTCGCCGCCGCGTCCGTGGGGGGCGTTATCCTCGCCGGGGTTGGCTTGCCGCGTGAGAAGAGGTTCACCCCGCGCCGTAATCCGCGTGCCGTGCTGGCCGGGTTTGCCGCCCACCTGCGCAACCCCGCCCTGCTCGCCACCTGCGGAGTCGGCTTCCTGATCCTCTTCGCACTGGTGGGCACCTTCAACACCCTCACGCTGCGGCTGGACGACGCGCCCTACAACCTCAGCACGGCGGGGACGGGGGCGGTCTTCGCCGTCTATCTCCTCGGGGTGGTCGTGACGCCCGTCGCCGGGCCGTTTCTCGCCTCGCGTGGCCCACGCACGGGCCTGCTGGCCGCCGTGGCCCTTAGCGTGGCGGGTCTGCTCGTCACCCTCGCCGCGCCCCTGCCCCTGGTGATCGCGGGGGTGGCGGCGGGGGCGTGCGGCGTTTTTCTGGCCCAGTCCGCCGCGCTCGCCGCCGTGCAGCGCAGCGTGACGGGGGCGCGCAGCCTCGCCACCGGGCTCTACCACCTCGCCTACTACGGGGGAGGGGCCGCCGCGAGCGTGGTCGCCGGGCACACCTTCGAGGCGGGAGGCTGGCCTGCCGTCGTCCCTCTCGTCGCGGGCAGCCTGGGCCTCGCGGCGGTCGTGGGCGCGGTGGGGTGGAGGCGGGCGGGGCGGGGTGGGGTTCAGAGAGGTTAATCCCAACGTATGCGGGCGCCTGAGCCGACTGCGCGCGAGGTGGGGGCTGAGGTTCGGGGAGAATGTGCCTCGTGGAACTGGAAAAAATAGCGGTGACGGCCTGTGCGGTGGAGGTTCTGGAAGACCTCGACACATTCATGATCGCCCTTGCTGACGACCTGGAGCGGCAGGAGCAGGTTCTGGAGCTTCAGAGAGCCTTGCCGGGAAGCGAACTTGAGGAGCAGGACAAGGGAACAGACATGGACACCTACTGTCTGGTCTGGAACGCGGGACCTACGGAGTACGGAGCCCTGTCCTCTTGCGTTTTGCAGGAGAAGACACTGACGCTGCTGTTGACGCCTCAAGCGGTCGAAGTCTTCGGTGTCACAGGTTTTCTGCTCCAATTGGAACTCGACGAAACCGAGCGGGCCAAGTTGCGTGACGGTCTCGCCCTCGTCTTCTCGGAACGGGAGCCTGATGAGTTGATCTTGGAGTAGAAGAGGCTCGGATTGAAGACGCCTTCCCCTGTCTCCCCCTCGGGAACGCTGCCCCCGCTCTCCCTCTCGCCCACCCGCGTTATTGTTGGCCCGAACTCACCTTCAGGAGGGGAATCCATGACGATGACCACCAAGCAACCCGTCCGCGTGGCCGTGACCGGCGCCGCCGGGCAGATCGGCTACAGCCTGCTCTTCCGCATCGCCGCCGGGGACATGCTCGGCAAGAACCAGCCCGTGATCCTGCAACTGCTGGAGATCACGCCCGCCCTCAAGGCCCTCAACGGCGTCGTGATGGAGCTGCGCGACTGCGCCTTCCCGCTGCTCGCCGACATCGTGACCTCGGACGACCCGATGGTCGCCTTCAAGGACGCCGACTACGCCCTCCTCGTGGGCGCGATGCCCCGCAAGGCCGGGATGGAGCGCGGCGACCTCCTCGGCGCCAACGGCGGCATCTTCAAGCCGCAGGGTCAGGCGCTGAACGCCGTGGCGAGCCGCGACGTGAAGGTCCTCGTGGTGGGCAATCCCGCCAACACGAACGCCCTGATCGCCCAGCAGAACGCGCCCGACCTCAAGCCGGAACAGTTCACGGCGATGGTGCGCCTCGACCACAACCGCGCGATCAGCCAGCTCGCCGAGAAGACCGGCCAGCCGGTGAATGCCATTCAGAACATCACGATCTGGGGCAACCACTCGTCCACCCAGTATCCCGACCTCTCGCAGGCGACGGTGAACGGCCAGCCAGCGCTGGACCTCGTGGACCGCGAGTGGTACGAGGGGATCTACATCCCCACCGTCGCCAAGCGCGGCGCGGCGATCATCGAGGCGCGCGGGGCGAGCAGCGCGGCGTCGGCGGCGTCGGCGGCCATCGACCACATGCGCGACTGGGCGCTGGGCACCCCGGAAGGGCAGTGGGTCAGCATGGGCATCCCCAGTGACGGCTCCTACGGGGTGCCCCAGGGGCTGATCTACGGCTTCCCGGTGCGGTGCAGCGGCGGCGAGTACGAGATCGTGCAGGGCCTGGAGGTCAGCGACTTCAGCCGCGGCAAGATGGACGCCACCGCCCAGGAGCTCACCGAGGAGCGCGACGAGGTGCGCAAGCTCGGGCTGGTGCAGTAAGGCTTGACGCGGGCGGCCCGCCCGCGTCTCCGGGGGCAAGCTGGGCACAGGTCTCCCGCGTGCTCCGCCAGATGGCCGACCCGTTGACAGTCCCCGGACTCACCGCTAAAGTAAGCGAGCCTGAAACGCGCCCCCGCGCGGGCGCAGCCAAGACATGCCGAGGTGGCGGAATTGGTAGACGCACTAGTTTCAGGGACTAGCGCCGCGAGGCGTGTGGGTTCAAATCCCATCCTCGGCACCAGCACAACAGGCCCCCGCCCGCGAGCGGGGGTCTCGCCTTTCTGGCCGTGCCGTCTCTGGAAGTCGGTCACGGCCCGTTCCTGGATCGCCCGATCAGGACGGCGAGCCCGAGCGAGGCGAGCAGACACACCGACAGCCCCACCACGTAAGGAAAGTCCTCCGCGTCCCTCAGGGCCAGCGCAAGCAGGCCGAGGAGCCAGGCGCCCTGGATGATCAACAGCCCGAAGAGACGGAACCTCACCGACGCCGGGCGTCCCCAGGGTCTTCCTCCCGGTGGGTGTTTCGGGGGCGTCATCTCAACCTGTCGATGCGGCCCTGAGCCTGTTCCCGCGCCACCGTTTGCAGGTACACCGCCTCCAGCGCCGCCGCGCGCTCCGTCAGGTCGTACTCGCCCGCACTCTTCCGCGCCCCCGCTTGCAGGGCGGGGAGGCGGCCCGGGGCGAGGACCTCCAGCAGCCCGGCGGCCAGGGCGTCCGGCGTGGCGTCCCGCACGGTACCGTTCACGCCCTCGCGCACGAGGTCGAGGGCGGCGGGGCTGCGCGCGGCGACGAGGGGGGTGCCCGCCGCGAGCGCCTCGATCATGCTCATGGGAAGCACCTCGGACGTGCTCGCGGTGAGGAAGGCGTCGGCGGCGGCCAGGGCCTCGGGGCCCCGGGCGTAGGGGATCGGGCCGGTGAAGGTGACGCCCTCCTGGGCTCCCGCCTGCGCCTCCATCCGCGCCGGGCCGTCGCCCACCACGAGCAGCCGCAGCTCCGGGCGCGAGGCCTGCGCCTGCGCGAAGGCGTGGAGCATCACGCTCAGGTTCTTCTCGGCGGCGAGGCGGCCCAGGTACATCACGAGGGGCACGTCCCGCGGAACGTGGTGCTCGGCCCGGAAGGCCTCTCCCCGCGTCCGCGCGAAGGCGGCGAGGTCCACCGGGTTGGGGAAGAGGTGCACCTCGCCGCCGTAGCCGTACTCACGCAGCATCTCCACCATCGCCCGGCCCGGGGCGAGTACCGCGTCCACCCGCCGCGCGAAGGCCGAGATGTGCGGGCGCAGCATCGCGCGGCCCACCCGCCTCGGCATGGGCGCGTAGTGCAGGTACTGGTCGTACTGGGTGTGCGCCGTGAAGACCACGGGAGCGCCCGAGAGCCGCGCCCACTTCAGGGCCAGTCTTCCGGCCAGGAAGGGGTGCATGGTGTGCAGCACGTCGAGGTCGCGCAACGGCAGCCGGGCGGTCAGGAGTGGCCCCGGGGCGAGCATGACCGGGTAGTCCGCCGGGGCGCCCAGCGCCCGCGCCCCCGCAAACGACGAGTTCAGGCGGTAGACGCCCTCCTCCCGCACGGGTTCCTGCGGATGACGCGGGGCGAAGACGCGCACGTCGTGGCCCCGCTCGCGCAGGCCGCGGACGTACAGGGCGGTGCTCGTGGCGACGCCGTTGCGGGACGGCAGGTAGGTGGCGGTGACGATTCCGATGCGCACGTTCCCCCGAAGTCTACCGGGTGGGACGGCGGGAAAGGTCCGCGCGCTGTGGCGCGTTATCCTGCCCGGCATGACCGGAGCCGCTGCCCCCCTCCCCCTCGTGATCCCCTGCGTGGACATCCAGTCGGGCCGCGCCGTGCGCCTGTTGGGGGGCGACCCCGACCGGGAGACGGTGTACTTCGACTCGCCCCTGGACGCCGCCCGCCACTGGGCCGGGCTGGGCGCGGGCCTCGTGCATCTGGTGGACCTCGACGCGGCGACCGGGCGGGGTGAGAACCGGGGCGTGATTCAGCAGATCGCCGCCGAGCTGGGCGGGTCCGGCGTGCAGGTCGAGGTGGGAGGCGGCATCCGTGACCGGGACACGGCGGAGGAGTTGCTGTCGGCGGGCGTTCACCGCATCGTGATCGGCACGGCGGTCGTGCGGGAGCCGGAGTTGGTGGGCGAGTTGATCAGGCTCCACGGCCCCGAGCGGGTCGTCGTCAGCCTCGACGCGCGGGGCCTGGAGGTCGCCACCCACGGCTGGGCGCAGGGGAGCGGCCTCAGGGTCGCCGACCTCACGCCGAGCCTGGCTGACGCGGGCCTGAAAACGCTGATCTTCACCGACGTGACCCGCGACGGCACCCTGCGGGGCCTCGACCGCGAGCTGATGCGGACGGTGCGCCGCCTCTGGACGAACACCCTGATCGTGGGCGGCGGCGTCGCCACCCTCGACGACGTGCGCCTGCTCGCCGAGGAGGGCATCCAGGGCGCCGTCGTCGGGCGCGCGATCTACGAGGGGACGCTCGGCTACCCGGTCACCGGCCTCTGATTCTCTGAGCGCGGCGCCCCGCTGCCCCGCTACCTTCGCCGCCCGCCCGTCAGGCCCAGGACCCGCAGCAGGACCACGGCGGGCACGGCGAGCAGGGCCGTGAGCGCGTTCCACAGCGAGGCGCGCACGGTGGGCACCACGCGGCCCTGGGCGCGGGTGGGGACCTGGGGCAGCACGCGGGGGAGGTGGGGCCGTTCGGTCAGCATCCGGCCCCAGCGTCCGGCGATGGGTTTGCCCTGCTCAGCGGCGCGCTCCAGGCCCTCGCGCTCCTGCTCGCTGGGGGTGGGGTCGAGCGCGGCTCCCTTGGCGATCAGCTCCTCTTTCTTGGTCACGCTGACGGCGCCGCCCGCCCCCGAGCCGTACTTTTGCGAGTACACCCAGGTCACCTCCGCCCCGAAGAAAAAGATCATGGCCGAGTAGTAGATCCACAGCAGCAGCACGACCAGGGACCCCGCCACCCCGAAGGCGCTGCCCGGCGCGAAGCGGCCCAGGTACCAACTGATGGCGAGCTGCCCCAGCGTGAAGAGCGCGGCGGTCACGACGCTGCCCACCCAGACCTCCCGCCACTGGAGCCGCACGTTGGGCAGCACCTTGAACACGGCGGCGAACACCAGCGTGAGCACGCCCAGCCCCACGACCAGCGTCATCAGCCGCACGAAAAAGGCCCCGGCCCCGATGGTGTCCCCGAGGTCTTGCGCAACCGCGGAGAGGTACGTGTTGCCGATCAGGAAGGCGATGATCACCACCCCGAAGCCCAGGATCAGCGCGAAGGCCTTGAGCCGCGCCTTGACGACGTTCCACACCCCGCCCAGCGGTCCGGGCTCGGCGCCCCAGAGGGTGTTCAGGGCGTCTTGCACCTGCACGAACAGGCCCGTGGCCCCCATGAAGAGGGTCCCGAAGCCCAGCACGCTCGCCCAGAGGCTCGACTGCCGGAGCTGGCTGCCCTGCGGCAGGATGCCCTGCACGAACTCCACGGCGCTCTCGTTGAGGTTCTGGCCCAGGAACTCGAAGAGCCGCTCTTGCACGTTCACGTTGGCGAGCAGCCCGCTGGCGACCGCCAGGGCGAAAAACAGCATGGGCGCGATGGCGAAAATCGAGTAGTAGGCCACCGCCGCCGCCAGCCGGGGGGCCTTGTCCTGTCCGAAGGCGAGTGCGGCCTCCCGGATCAGGGGAAAGAGGTCCGCGAGCTTGAGCTTCACCGCGCCAGTCTAAGGGCCCGCTTCGTGGGAAAGGCCGGGGACGATGGCTTAGCCTGCCCCCATGCGCCCCATCCCGCCCGGCTTCGCCCAGACCCTCACCGTCACCGTCACAGAAGAGATGACCGTGCGCTTCGAGCAACTCGGCCCCGTCCACCCCGTCTACGCGACCTACTGGATGACCCGCCACTTCGAGGAGGCCGGACGCCTGGTGATCCTTCCCTTTCTCGAAGACGGCGAGGGCGGCCTGGGCACGGCGGTCGAGGTCCGGCACACCGCCTCCGCCCTGCCCGGCATGACGGTGACGGTCACGGCCACCTGCGAGCGGGTGGAGGGCCGCCGCGTCTTCTGCACCTTGCGCGCCATCTCCGAGCTGGGCGACGAGATCGGCCACGGCACGACGACCCAGGTGGTGCTGCCCCAGGAGCGGATCGACGCGAACTTCGGGTCGCTGCGGGAGCGGTGGGCGGCGCGGCGGGGGTGACCCCTCTGCTGACGCCCGAACCCTCAGGTGGCGGGCCGTTTTCCCCGCGTGCTTTCCGTGCCATACGTGCCCCGGCCCCGTCCAGCACGCCCGAGCTAAGCTACCCGGGTCTATGCCCGAAGCCCGCCGCGTCTCCCGCTACTACGACGTTCGGCGCGACGAAGACGGCCACCGTTTCCTCGACGTGAACGTGACCGGCTTCTCGCTGCTGCACATCCCCCTCCTGAACAAGTCCACCGGCTTCACCCGCGAGGAACGCCGCGCCCTGGGGCTGGAGGGCCTGGTCCCCCCCCACACGAGCACCCTGGAGGAGCAGAAGGAACGCACCTACCTCCGTTACCTCCAGCAGACGACCGACCTGGAAAAGCACGAGTACCTGCGCGCCCTGCAAGACCGCAACGAGGTGCTCTTCTACGCGATCTTCGCCGACCACTTAGAGGAGATGCTTCCCATCCTCTATACCCCCACCGTGGGCGAGGCGGTGCGCATCTTCTCCCACATCTACCGCTATCCGCGCGGCCTGTCGGTGAGCACCGAGGACATCGACCGGGTGGACGAACTGCTGGAGAACGTGCCCCTCAACGACGTGCGGATGATCGTGGCGACCGATTCCAGCGCCATCCTCGGCATCGGCGACCAGGGCTTCGGCGGCATGGCGATCTCTATCGGCAAGCTCAGCCTCTACACGGCGGCGGGCGGTGTGGGGCCCGACAAGACGCTGCCCGTCGAGCTGGACGTGGGCACCGACCGCCAGGACCTGATCGACGATCCCCTCTACCTCGGCGTCCACCACCAGCGGCTGACGGGCCCCCAGTACGACGAGTTCCTCGACCGTTTCGTGGAGGCCACCGCCGCACGCTACCCCAAGGCGATCATCCAGTGGGAGGACTTCGCGCGCGGCACGGCCTTCCGGGTGCTGGAGCGCTACCGCCGGGTCGTTCCCAGCTTCAACGACGACATCCAGGGCACCGGGGCGATGGCCCTCGCCGGGCTGATCGGCGCCAGCCGCCTCAAGGGCGAGATGCTGCACGATCAGGTCTTCGTGGTCGTCGGCGCGGGGGCGGGCGGCATCGGCGTGGCGAGCGCGATCCGGCAGGGGCTGATGCAGGGCGGCCTGACCTACGTGGAGGCGAACGCCCGAATCTTCGTGGTGGACCGCTACGGCCTGCTCGTGCACGGCCAGCCCCTCGAAGACCACCAGCGCTCCTTCGCCAAGCACCCGGAAGACCTCGCGGGCTGGGAGGTGGCGGGCGAGTGGCCCACCCTGCACGAGACGGTGGTGAACGCTCGCGCCACCGCCCTCCTCGGCCTGACCGGCGTTCCTGGCCTCTTCCGGCAGCCCACCGTCGAGGCGATGCTCGCCCACACGGCCCGGCCCATCGTCTTCCCCCTCTCCAACCCCACCAGCAACGTCGAGGCCCAGCCCGCCGACGTGCTGCGCTGGACGGCGGGCGCGGCGATCATCGCCACCGGGAGCCCCTTCGCCGACATCGAGTACGGCGGCAGGCTGTACCCGGTCGGGCAGGGGAACAACGCCTTCATCTTCCCGGGCCTGGGCTTCGGCGCCGTCATCAGCCGCGCCCGCGAGATCACCGACGGCATGGTGATGGAGGCGGCCCTGACCCTCGCGGACGAGACGAGGGCGCACGGCGACCGGGTGTACCCGCCCATCAGTCACCTGCGCGAGATCAGCATGAAGGTGGCTGTCCGGGTCGCCCGCCGCGCCATCGACGAGGGGGTGTGCGCCGAGCGCCGCATCCGCAACCTGACGGACGACGAACTCGAGGCGTTCGTCCGCCGCCGCTCGTGGCTGCCGAAGTACCTGCCGCTGCGCAAGGCGGCGGACGCGCGGGACTGACGGAAGAACGTGAGGAGCCTCACGCCCACCGTGGGTGAACGGTCGGGGGTGTGAGGCCGCGGTGTTGTGCCGGGGTCGGGCTGGAAGTCGCGCGAGGCCGCCCCACCCCGCCGTGAGGTCCCCTGGCCCTGCTCCGTTTCGCCGCCTGATCTATCAGGGTGACCCTCCCTTCCACCCTCTCTCGTGACCGGGGCTTCGGGAGGGCGGGTTCTCTTGTCGGGGGAAGCCTCCAGACGCGGCCATCAAAGGGGGGCTGGGGAATTGACACCCCCCCCTCCCCGTGCCAGCATGGCGTGCACACCTAACTTGAACTGCGTTCAGGGGCCCACGAGTCTTTCCCTGCCTGCGGGGGCCTTGTGTCCGTCCCGGCGCTGGAGGTTTCCTATGAAGCACACCCGTACCCTTCTCCCCCTCCTGCTCGCGCTGGGCGCGGGCTCGGCCTTCGCCGACAAGGTGGTGAGCATCGGCTACAGCGGCCCCCTCTCGGGCGGCGCGGCCTTCTACGGCAAGGACGTGCAGAGCGGCATCGAGATGGCGATCAACGAACTCAACCGCGCGGGGGGCGTCACCGTGAAGGGCGAGAAGGTGACCTTCCGGCTCGTGTCGCTCGACGACCGCTACCTTCCCAACGAGACGGCGACGAACGTGCGGCGCCTGACCTCGCAGGGCATCAACGTGGTGTTCGTGCCCCACGCAGGCGGCATCCTGACGGTGCAGCCGCTGACGGGCCGTGACCCCAACTTCCTCCTGGTCGCGTACTCCAGCGAGCCGAAGATCCTGGAGGCCAAGAACCCCATGACCTTCATGCTGCCGCCCCGGTACGACAACTACCTCCAGCCCTTCGTGAGCACCCAGATGAAGGCGTTTGGCAAGCGGCTCGGCATGGTGGGCACCACGAGCGCCTACGGCAAGCAGTGGGCCGAGGCGGTCACCGAGGAGTGGAAGAAGCAGGGCGGCACGGTGGGCGCGAACAACGGGGTGGACTACTCCACCACCGTGGACTACTCCAGCGCGGTGACCAAGGCCCTGGCGGAGAAGCCCGATGTGCTGTTCATCGGCGGGCCCTCGCAGCCCACGGCGCTCGTGGTGAAGGCGGCGCGCGAGCAGGGCTTCAAGGGCGGCTTCATCGTGATGGACCAGGCGAAGTTCGAGCAGATGGACACCGTGGTGCCGCGCGCCTACCTCAACGGCTCGGTCGGCGTGCTGCCCACCAAGGAGTTCCCGGGCACCCAGGTCTTCGTGAACCAGTACCAGCGCGCCTACAAGAAGATCCCCACCAGCGAGGCGGGCCTGAACTACATGGGCATGAACGTGGTTGCCAAAGCGATGGAGCTCGCGGGCACCACCGACGATCCGCAGGCGATCCGCGCGCAGCTCAACGCCGCCGCCAAGGCCCTGCCGCTCGGGAAGACGGTCTACAAGCTGACGGGCGTGACCCCCGGCGGGCACGTGGACGCCGAGTTCATCATCGCCAGCGTGAGGGACGGCAAGTACACCCGCCTGCGCGTGAACAAGGTCTACAAGTAAGGCGAGAGGACCTGACCCAAGCCACCCCACAGCCACCCCGCCGCGTCCCGTCACCACGAGGGGCGCGGTCCCCTCTGACCGGGAGCCACAGCCTTGACCCTCTTCCTGCAACAACTCTTCAACGCCCTCGCGCTGGGCGGCGTGTACGCCCTCGTCGCGCTGGGCCTGACCCTCGTCTACGGCGTGATGCGGGTGCCCAACTTCGCCCACGGCGGCCTGTACATGCTCGGCGCGTACTTCACCTACGCGATCCTCACCGGGCTCGGCATCGGGTACGTTCCCGCGCTGCTCCTCGCGGCGGTGGCGGTCGCCCTGCTCGCGGCGGGGCTGGAGCGGCTGGTGTTCTATCCCCTCCGCAACGCCCCGCACGTCCACGCGATGATCGCGGCCATCGGGGTGCTGTTCTTCCTGGAGGCCGCCGTGCAACTGATCTGGGGCCCCGACTTCAAGCAGATCGCCGAGCCCGTGCCGGGCATCCTGAACGTGGGCGGCGTGGTGATCACGTGGCAGAGGTTGCTCGTGATCCTGGCCTCGGTCCTCGTGATGCTGGGGCTGAACTTCTTCCTCAAGCGCACGCTGACGGGAGCGACCATCGAGGCGATGAGCCAGAACCGCGAGGGCGCGCGGCTCGTCGGCATCAACGTGAACCGGGTCGGGATGCTGACCTTCGCCATCTCGGGGGCCCTGGCCGCCGCCGCCGCCGCCCTCATCGCGCCCATCATCGCGGTCGCTCCCAGCATGGGTGAGGTGATGAACCTCAAGGTCTTCGCCATCATCATCCTGGGCGGGATGGGGAGCGTGCCGGGCGCCATCGTGGGGGCCTTCCTGCTCGCCTTCGCGGAGGTCTTCGGGGGCTTTTACATCAACCTCGACTTCGCGGACGTGATCGGCTTCGCGGCCCTCGTGCTCGTGCTCGCGATCCGGCCCGAGGGGCTCTTCAGGAGGGGCACGTGACCCGGGGGTTGAAGGTCGGCGTGTGGGGCTGGGTCGCCGTGTTCGCGCTCGCGGCGCTGCTGCCCCTGCTGCGGCCCGGCACCTACGTCCTCGACGTGGCGATCAACACGATGATCTGGGCGATGCTCGCCTACGGCCTGAACGTGATGCTGGGGTACACGGGGCAACTGCCCCTGGCGCACGCGGGCTTTTTCGGTATCGGGGCGTACACGGTGGGCATCCTGACCCTCAAGGGGGGCTGGAACTTCTGGCTGGCGTGGCCGGTCGCGGTGATCCTCTCCGCGCTCGGCGGGCTGCTGCTCGGCCTCGTCGCCTTCCGCACGAAGGGGGACGCTTTCGCCATCTTCACGCTCGGCGTCGGGGTGATCATCGCCCTGATCATCAACAAGTGGGACGACCTGACGGGCGGCAACGACGGCCTGAACGGGGTGCCGCCCGCCTCCTCCCTCTTCGGGATCGACTTCTCGCGGTCGGCGAACTTCTATTACGTGGCGCTCGCGGCCCTGGCGGTCACGGTGCTCGTCGTCGCGCGGGCGCGGGCCAGCGTCTTCGGGCGCTCGCTCGTCGCCATCCGGGGCGGGGAGGACCTCGCCCGCTCGGCGGGGGTCAACGTCTACACCCACAAGCCGCGCGCGCTGATGCTCTCGACGGCCATCGCGGGCTTCGCGGGCGGGGTGTACGCGGCCTACGTGGGCTTCCTGGGCTCGGGGGTCACCGGGCCGACGACGACCTTCACGGTGCTGCTGTACCTGCTCGTGGGCGGGGTGGGGACGCTCGCGGGGCCGCTGCTCGGCACGGCGATCATCTACGTGGCGCTGCAATTCATGAAGGGACTCCAGGACTACCAGTACATCGTCTTCGGGCCGCTGCTCGTGCTGCTCGTGCTGTTCGCGCCGCAGGGGCTCGCCGGGCTGTGGGACCGGGCCCAGGCGCGGCGGGTCCAGGCCCGCACCGAGAGGGCGGTGGACCATGCTTGAGGTTCAGGACCTCGGCATCCGCTTCGGCGGCCTCCACGCCGTGCGCGACGTGACGGCCTCCATTCCGGCGGGGCAGATCACCGCGATCATCGGGCCCAACGGGGCGGGCAAGAGCACCTTCTTCAACCTGATCTCGGGGTTTTACCAGCCGACCTCGGGCCGCATCCAGTTTCAGGGCGAGGACATCACCCGCCTGAGGACCCACGAAGTCGTCTCGCGCGGCATCGCCCGCACCTTCCAGACCACGACGATCTACAGGGAACTCAGCGTCCTCGATAACGCGATGATCGGGCACCGGGTCCGCACCCGCGCCGGGCTCCTCGACGCCCTGCTGCGCACGGGCCGCGAGCGCCGCGACGAGGAGGAAAGCCGGGTCGGGGCGATGCGGGCGCTGGACCGGGTGGGCCTTGCCCGGCAAGCCGGGCGTCCTGCCGGAGCGCTGACCCAGGAGGGCCAGAAGCGCGTCGGAATCGCTATGGCGCTCTCCAGCGACCCCAAACTGCTGCTGCTCGACGAGCCCGCCGCCGGGATGAACCCCGAGGAGACGGTGAACCTGATGGCGCTGATCCGCGAACTCGTCTCCGGTGGGCTGACCGTCACCCTCGTGGAGCACAAGATGAGCCTGGTGATGGGCCTGGCGGACGGGATCGTGGTGCTCCACCACGGCCAGAAGATCGCGCAGGGCACGCCCGCCGAGGTCAGCCGCGACCCCGCCGTGGTCGAGGCGTACCTCGGCGGGCACGCGCACGGGGGCCAGATGGGCCAGACGATCATCGCCACGACCACGGGGGGCCCCCGTGCTTGAGGTCCGCGACCTGAGCGTGAGGTACGGCCACTTCACCGCCCTGCACGGGGTCAACCTGACGGTGAACCCGGGCGAGATCGTCGTGCTGCTGGGGGCGAACGGGGCGGGCAAGAGCACCCTCTTCCGCACCCTCAGTGGCCTGCAACGTCCGTCGGGGGGCACGGCGACCTGGAACGGCGTGCCGCTCACGGGCGGCAAGGCGGAGCACAACGTCGCGCACGGGGTCGCCCAGTGTCCGGAGGGCCGCCTCCTCTTCCCCGACCTCAGCGTCGAGAAGAACCTGAGATTGGGGGCCTTCGTCCACCGCCGGGACGGAAGCGGAACCGCGCGGGAACTGGAGCGGGTCTACGCGCTCTTTCCCGCCCTCGTCGAGAAACGCGCCGCCCCCGCCGGGAGCCTCTCGGGCGGGCAGCAGCAGATGGTCGCCATCGCCCGCTCCTTGATGGCCCGCCCCCAACTTCTCCTCCTCGACGAGCCCTCGCTCGGCCTCGCCCCCCTCGTGGTGGAGCAGGTGTTCGAGGCGATCCGGCGGGTGAATCAGGCGGGCGTGAGCGTCCTCCTCGCCGAGCAAAACGCCTTCGCCGCGCTCGGCATCGCGCACCGGGGCTACGTGCTCGAAGGCGGGCGCGTGTCGCTCCAGGGTAGCCAGGGCGAGTTGCTGGGCGACGACCGGGTGAGGAGCGCGTACCTGGGCGTGTAGGGCAGGAAGGGGTCGGGCGGAGTGTAAGCGCCGGTTTACACTCCGCTCTGCCTTTGCCGACACGGCGCCGCTACACTGCTTCTCAGTCGCCCCGAGGGGCCGAACTCCGGACGAGAGCACCGCCGTACCCGGTCACGACAAGACGGCGCGGACACAGGAGGTGTCACGTCATGGCCTGGATTTTGCTTGTCGTCGCGGGGCTCTTGGAAGTCGGCTGGGCCGTCGGCCTCAAGTACACTGAAGGGTTTACCCGTCCCCTGCCCACCGTCCTGACCGTCATCAGCATGGTCGCCAGCATGGGTCTGCTCGGCCTCGCCGCCAAGACCCTGCCCATCGGCACGGCCTACGGCGTCTGGGTCGGCATCGGCGCGGTGGGTGCGGCCATCCTCGGCATCGTCTTGTTCAAGGAGCCCGCCACCTTCTCCCGCCTCGGCTTCCTCGCCCTGATGGTCGTCGCCATCGTGGGCCTCAAGGCGACGAGCGGCCACTGAACAGCAGAAAAGAGAAACGCCCCCAGTGGACCCGGGGGCGTTCCTTCTTTCGCTGGCTGCCGGCGACTCTTACGCTCCCGGCTGCGTCACGTCCCGGCCCTGGCTGGGCGGAATCGTGACAGGCTGCTCGGCCTCGGGGGCGGGCAGGAGCACGAGGTCGAGCACCTCACCCACGCGCTCGGCGGTGTGAATCCGCAGCTCACCGCGAATGCTCTCCGGCACGTCCTGAAGGTTGGCCTCGTTGTCCTTCGGGATGATGACCTCCCGGATGCCGCCCTGGTGTGCCGCGAGCAGCTTCTCCTTGACGCCGCCGATGGGAAGCACCCGCCCGCGCAGGCTGATCTCGCCGGTCATTGCCACGTCAAGCCGCACGGGGCGGCCCGTCACCGCGCTCACGACGGCGGTGGCAATCGTGATGCCCGCGCTGGGGCCGTCCTTCGGCGTGGCGCCGTCGGGGAAGTGCACGTGCAGGTCGAGCGTCTTGTGGAACTCGGGGTCCGCGCCGTACTCGTGGGCGTGCGCCCGCAGGTAGGCCACCGCCGCCGAGACGCTCTCCTTCATCACGTCACCCAAGGAGCCCGTCATCACGATCTTGCCCGTGCCGGGGGTGGCGAGGGCCTCGACCATCAGCATCGTGCCGCCCACACTCGTCCACGCCAGGCCCTGCGCAACGCCGACCTGGGGTTCTTTCTCCATCCGGTCGGGGCGGTGCAGCGGCACGCCCAGGTACTCGGGGATGTCGGCGGCGTCCAGGACGCGCAGGCCCTCCCAGGGCTTTTCCAGCAGCTCGCGCGCCGCCTTGCGGGTCAGCTTGCTGATCTGGCGGTCGAGGTTGCGCACGCCGCTCTCGGCGGTGTACTCCTCCACGATCCGGTTCAGCGCCGCGTCGGTGATCTCCAGCTTGCCCGTCAGGCCGTGGCTCTTGAGCTGCCGGGGCACCCGGTAGCGCTTGGCGATCTCCACCTTCTCGGGCTGGGTGTAGCCCGGAATCTGGATGACTTCCATGCGGTCGAGCAGGGGCCGCGGAATGGTCTGGAGGGTGTTCGCCGTCGTGATGAACATGACCTGCGAGAGGTCGTAGGGCACCTCCAGGTAGTGGTCCTGGAAGGTGTGGTTCTGCTCGGGGTCGAGGACTTCCAGCATCGCGCTGCTGGGGTCGCCGCGCCAGTCCGAGCTCATCTTGTCGATCTCGTCGAGCAGGATGATCGGGTTGGTCACGCCCGCCGTCTTCATCGCCTGGATGATCCGCCCCGGCATCGAGCCGATGTACGTGCGGCGGTGGCCGCGAATCTCGGCCTCGTCACGCACGCCGCCCAGCGCCATGCGGACGAACTTGCGGTTGAGCGAGCGGGCCACGCTCTTGCCCAGCGAGGTCTTGCCCACCCCGGGAGGGCCCACCAGGCACAGGATCGGGGCGCGCAGCTCGCCGTCCTCGATGCGCTCCTCGGCGGTGCGCTCCTTGCGCTGCTCTTCGGTCTCGCCGTCCTGGTGCGTCAGTTGCCGCACGGCCAGGAACTCCAGGATGCGGTCCTTCACGTCCCCCAGCGCGTAGTGGTCGGCGTCGAGGATGTCGCGCGTGCGCCCGATGTCGAGAATCTCCTCGTCGCGCTTGCTCCACGGCACGTCGGTGAGCCAGTCGATGTAGTTGCGGACGACCGTGCTCTCGGGGCTGCCGCCGGGGGTGCGCTCCAGGCGGGCGAGTTCCTTGAGGGCCTTGTCCTTGACCGTCTCGGGCATCCCGGCAGCCTCGATCTTCTCGCGCAGCGCCTCGACCTCGGCAGGTCCGTCCTCCCCGCCGCCGAGTTCCTTGGAGATCGCCTTCATCTGCTCGCGCAGGTAGTACTCGCGCTGGTTGGCGTCCATCTGCTCCTTGACGCGGCCCGCGATCTTCTTGTCCATGTTGAAGCGCTCGGAGTCGCGCGTCAGGAACTTCAGCACCGCCTCCAGGCGGGCACGCGGGGACGTGGCCGACAGAACCTCCTGCTTCTCCTCGGGTGTCCAGGTGGCGTGGTGCGCGACAGAATCGGCGAGCGCCCCGGGGTCGGAGAGGTTCTTCAGGCCCTCGAGCTGGTAGTTGTCCAGCCGCAGGTTCTTGTTCTGGCGCTGGTACTCCTCGAAGGCCGACTTGACCTCGCCCGCGATCACCTGCACCTCGCGCGCCTCCATCTCGCCGGGGGCCTCGGGGGTGGGGATCGTCTCGGCGCGCACCCGCAGGTAGGCGGCGGGCACCTCACCCGTCACCTGGGCGCGCTCCTGGGCCTCCACGAGCACCTGGTAGGTGTTGTCGGGCATCCGCACGACCTGCTTGACGACGGCCAGCACGCCCATGTCGTACAGCTCGGCGCGGGTGGGGTCGTCGGTGCGGGCGTCACGCTGGGTGAGCAGCAGGACGCGGCGATCCGACGCCTGAGCCTCGTCCACGGCGCGCTTGCTTTTGGGGCGGCCCACATCGACGTTCATGGTGATGCCGGGCAGGATCACGATGTTTCTGAGCGCAACTACGGGAAGTTCCCAGATCATGCTTGCTCCTTGAAACCGGGCCGGGAAAGGCCCGGGAAGAGGTGAGTTCAACGCGGGGCGCCCTCCTCGGGTCACATCCACTCGTGGCGTGACCTTCAGGAAAAGACACCCCGCCCACGATGTCCCCAGATTGTAAGGACGTGGGCGGGGTGTGGCTGTAATCCCTCTCGCTTTTAAGCAGACTTCTTGAGTCCCTTAGACTCAATCAGGCTCAGGGAATGGTCGATATGTTCGGCGTCGAAACGCAGTTCCCGCAGGCCCTCGACCGGCAGCTCGAACAGCAGGTCGGTCATGGCCTTTTCGAGCACGGCCCGCAAGCCCCGCGCTCCCGTCTTGCGCTCCCTGGCCCGGTGGGCGACTTCCCGCAGCGCCGCCTCGGTGAAACTCAGGTCCACGTCCTGAAAGCCGAAGAGGGCCTGGTACTGCTTGACGATGGCGCCCTGCGGCTCGGTCAGGATGCGGACGAGCGCCTCCTCGTCGAGGTCCTGAAGCTGCACGACGAGGGGCAGGCGGCCCACGAACTCGGGGATCAGGCCGAACTTCACGAGGTCTTCGGGCAAGAAGCGCAGCTCTTCTTTCTCCTCGCCCTTGTGCTCGGCGCCGAAGCCCACCGCGCGGACGTTCGTGCGGGCGCGGGCGATCTCGCTCATGCTCTCGAAGGCGCCGCCCACGATGAAGAGGATGTTCTTCGTGTTCACCTGCACGAGTTCCTGCTGCGGGTGCTTGCGGCCCCCCTGCGGCGGTACCTGCGCGACCGTGCCCTCGATGATCTTGAGCAGCGCCTGCTGCACGCCCTCGCCCGACACGTCACGGGTAATCGAGGTCCCCTCGCTCTTGCGCGCGATCTTGTCGATCTCGTCGATGTAGATGATTCCGCGCTCGGCGGCGGCCACGTCGTACTCGGCGGCTTGGAGGAGCCGCACGATCACGTTCTCCACGTCGTCGCCCACGTACCCCGCCTCCGTCAGCGTGGTCGCGTCCGCGATGGCGAAAGGAACTTCCAGCATCTCCGCCAGGCTCGAAGCGAGCAGCGTCTTGCCCGTCCCCGTCGGCCCGATGAGCAGGATGTTGCTCTTCTGGAGGTTCACGTCGGGGTGCGCGAGGCGCTGGTAGTGGCTGACGACGGCGACGGCCAGCGCCTTTTTCGCCTCGTCCTGCCCGATCACGAACTCGTCGAGGTAGGCCTTGATCTCCTTGGGGCTGGGGAGTTCTTCGAGGCTGAATTCACTGCCCTTGGTCTTGTTCTGCTTGACGAGTTCGTGGGCCCGGTCGGTGCACTCGTTGCAGATGAAGGCGGCGCGGCCCGGCGCCTCGATCAGTTGGGCGATCTGGGGGTGTTGCCGCCCGCAAAAGGAACAGCGGTCGCCGCCCACGCTGCGGCCCGTCACAGGACGGCCTCAACTTGGCGGGTGTTCTCGATCACCGAGTCGATCAGGCCGTACTGCTGGGCTTCCTGCGGCGACATGAAGTAATCGCGCTCCATGTCGCGCAGCAGCTTGTCGTGCGGCAATTCGGTGTGCTTGTGGTAGATGCTCACGAGCTTGTCGCGCAGGTGCAGCACCTCCTTGGCCTGCACCTCCAGGTCGGGGGTGTTGCCCCGGAAGCCCGCCGAGCCCTGGTGGATCATGATCCGGCTGTTGGGCAGGGCCATGCGCTTGCCCTTGTCCCCGGCCATCAGGAGCACGGAGCCCATGCTCATGGCGATGCCCACGCAGATGGTCGAGACGGGTGCTTTGATGTAGCGCATGGTGTCGTAGATCGCCAGCCCCGCGTAGACCTCGCCGCCGGGGCAGTTGATGTACATCTGGATTTCCTGCTCGGGATTCTGCGAGTCGAGGAGGAGAAGCTGCGCCACGATGGTATTCGCCATCTGGGATTCGATGGGCGTGCCCACAAAGATGATCCGGTCCTTGAGGAGGCGCGAGTAGATGTCGTACATCCGCTCGCCCCGACCGGTCTGCTCAATCACGTACGGGATCACGCTCATGGGCGGCATTATCGCACGGGCTTTCGGGTGGAAGGTAGGCAAGGCTGCGCTGAGTGGGGGGTGGGGGCTGTGCTGGGCGGCGGCTGGACGGCTTGGGAGAGGGAGGCACCAAAAGCTCCTCCCCCTTGAGGGGGGGGGTTAGGAGGGGGTGAGCGGGCATGGCGGAGCAGAGCCGGTGGGAATGTCCAGGCAGCCCTCTTCTCGCCGCGCCGCGGGTCGTTTGCGTTGACCCCCCTCCCGGCCTCCCCCACAAGGGGGGAGGAGCTAAAAGGCCCTTCCGGCAAGCCAAAAGCAGAGGGCCGGAGCTTCCTTCACCCCGGCCCTCTGCTCCTTGCCCTGCTCAGTCCACGATCATCGGGATCAGGACCGGGTTGCGGCCCGTCACCTTGCGGACGAAGCGGCGTACGGCCCCGTACATGTCGTCGCGCACGTCCTCCAACCTCTTCTTCTCGCGCACGCCGCCCTCGATGGCCTCCAGGGCGACCTTGCGAATCTGGTTGTCGAGGTCGCGGTTGGCGCGCACGAAGCCGCGCGAGACGATCTCGACGTGGGGGGAGGGGTGCAGCACGGCGGTCATGATCAGGATGCCCTCCTGGCTCATGCTCACCCGGTCGAGCAGGATCTCATCGCTGATGTCGCCCACGCCCAGGCCGTCCACGTACACGGCGCCCGCGGGCACGGTACCCGTCACCTTGAACTCGTCCGGCCCCAGCCGCACCACGTCCCCGTTCTTGGCGATCAGGGTGCGCTTGGGCGGGCGGGGGAGGGTCTGCGCCAGCCGCGCGTGGTTGATCTGGTGGCGGGGCTCGCCGTGCCAGGGCAGGAAGAACTTGGGCCGCGCGAGGTTGAGGATGGTCGCCAGCTCCTCCTGCGAGGCGTGCCCGGAGGCGTGGACCCGGTAGGTCGGCGGGTAGTACACGTCCACCCCGATCTCGTACAGGCGGTTGATGACGAGGTTGACGGCCTCCTCGTTGCCGGGGATGGGGTTGCTGGAGAGGATCACCGAGTCGCCCCTTCTGAGAGCGATCTTGGCATGGGTGCCGAAGGCCAATCGACTGAGCACGCTCATGGGCTGGCCCTGCGACCCCGTGCAGAGGTACAGAACCTGCTGGTCCTGAAGCTCGCCGACCTCCTCGTTCGTCAGGAAGGGGTCGGGCGCCTCCAGGTGGCCGAGGGCCTGGGCGACCTGGGCGTACTTCAGCATCGAGCGGCCCTCCATGACCACCCGGCGGTTCAGGCGGTGAGCGATGTGGAGGATGTTCTGGATGCGGTTGACCTGCGAGGCGAAGGTCGTCAGGAAGACCCGGCCCCGGCAGTTCGCGATCACCTCCTCGATGTTCTTCGCCACCTCCGCCTCGCTGGGCGTGCGGCCTGGGCGCTCGGCGTTCGTGGAGTCGCTGATCAGGAGGAGCACGCCGTCTTTCCCCGCCTGCTCGATGCGCGGCAGGTCGGAGAGCTTCCCGTCGCTGGGGTGCTCGTCGAGCTTGAAGTCGCCGGTATGCAGCACCCGCCCGACCGGCGTGGTCAGGATGTACCCCGCGTTGTCGGGAATCGAGTGGGTCATGCGGATGAATTCGACGTGGAAGTTCTTGCCGATGCGCACCTTGTCGCTCAGGCCCACCTCGCGCAGGTCCACGTCACCGTCCTTGACCCCGAACTCGGCGAGCTTCTCGCGCACGAGGCCGAGGGTCAGCGGCGCCCCGTAGACGGGCACCTTGGGCAGCCGGGGCAGGATGTACGGCAGGCCGCCGATGTGGTCCTCGTGGCCGTGGGTCAGAATCCAGCCCTTGATCAGCGCGGCGTGCTGCTGGAGATAGTCGATGCGCGGGATGATCAGGTCGATGCCCATCTGGTGGGCGTCGGGGAAGGCGAGGCCGCCGTCGACCACCATGATCTCGTCGCCGAAGCGGTAGGCGAAGATGTTCTTGCCGATCTCGCCCATGCCGCCGAGCGGGATCACTTCGAGGTGGGCGTCACTGGACTCGGGCCCGGGCTGGGGGTTCCGGGGGGTCTGCTCTGGGTGGGTCATGTGGGTGGGTGCTCCGGCGCACGGTCGCCTCCTGCCCCGGCGAGGGCTTCCTAAGAAGGGGAGAACGTTCCTCTGTCAAAAACCCTCGGGGGAGGGAGGCGAGTGCGGTTTTGAGTGATGCGGCCACGCGGAAAGGGGCGCGGCCCAGGAAAGACGGATTGTGTCGCCCGGCGATCAGACCGCGGCGCAGTGGGCTCAGGGTAGCACAGGCACCCGCCCCCGGTTGGCCTTGAGCAACCCTTCGGGAAGCCCCCGACCGGGCGCGCGCGAGGCGCCGGGCGGGCGTTCTCGCGGGCCCACCCGCCGGGGTCACCGCCCCTGTGACGTGAAGTGCGGGTGAAGGCGGGTATCATGAGGGGGTGAGCGCCCAAAGGATTCTCGTGATCGAGGACGACCTCGACATCGCCAACGTGCTGCGGATGGACCTGAACGACGCCGGGTACGGGGTCGAGCACGCCGACTCCGCCATGAACGGGTTGATCCGGGCCCGCGAGGATCATCCGGACCTGATCCTGCTCGACCTCGGCCTGCCCGACTTCGACGGCGGCGACGTGGTGCAGCGGCTGCGCAAGAACAGCGCCGTGCCCATCATCGTCCTGACCGCCCGCGACACCGTGGACGAGAAGGTCCGGTTGCTGGGCCTGGGCGCCGACGATTACCTGATCAAGCCCTTCCACCCCGACGAACTCCTCGCCCGGGTCAAGGTCCAGCTTCGCCAGCGCACCACCGAGAGCCTGAGCATGGGAGACCTCACCCTCGATCCGCAAAAGCGGCTGGTGACCTACAAGGGTGAGGAGTTGCGGCTCTCGCCCAAGGAGTTCGACATCCTCGCCCTGCTGATCCGCCAGCCGGGCCGGGTGTACTCGCGCCAGGAGATCGGGCAGGAAATCTGGCAGGGCCGCCTGCCCGAGGGCAGCAACGTGGTGGACGTGCATATGGCGAACCTGCGCGCCAAGCTGCGCGACCTCGACGGCTACGGCCTGCTGCGCACCGTGCGCGGCGTCGGGTACGCCCTGCGGGGCTGAGGCGGACGGGCCGACCGGCCTCCCCGGGCGCAAGTCGACAATTTCACACTTCGTATGACCGGTGACGGCTCTGTCAGCGATCCTGAGTATCATGAAGCCGTGTTGACGATGCTGGTAGGCAGGCGGCGTTCCGGGAGAGGCGTGGGAGACCGCGCGGGAGGATCGCTGGCCGCCCTGTTCCTGGCGGGAGGGCCCACGTGACCTCCCCCCACGCCGCCGAGGCCCCTTCCCACGCCCGGTCCCGAATCGAGATCCTGCTCGTGGAGGACAACGAGCCCGACGTGCTGCTGACCCAAGAGGCCTTCGAGGGCGCGCGGGTGCCCAACCGGGTCCACGTGGTGCGCGACGGGGTGGAGGCCCTGCACTTTCTGCGCCGGGAGGGCGAGTACGCCTCCTCCCCGCGCCCCGACGTGATCTTGCTCGACATCAACATGCCGCGCAAGAACGGGCTGGAGGTCCTCGGCGAGATCAAGGGCGACCCTGTGCTCAGCAGCATCCCGGTCGTGATGCTCACCACCAGCCAGGCGGAGGAGGACGTGCGCGGTTCCTACGCCCGGCACGCGAGCGGCTACGTGGTCAAGCCCGTCGGCTTCGAGAATTTCCTGAACGCGATCCGCGCCTTCGAGGACTTCTGGATGACCTTCGTGCGCTTTCCGCCCCGCGCGTAGACGGCCCAGGACCCAGGGGTCCCACAGCAAGTCCCCCGACCGTGCGAGGCCGGGGGACTTGCTGTGGGGGTAGGCTCAGCGGCGGTCGGTCGTGCCGGTGTAGCCCGTGCCGGTCGTGCCCGTCGTGGTGGTTGTGGTCACGACGCGCTCGGGGCGGCGGTTGCGGCCCGCCAGGCCGAAGAGGCCCGCGAGGCCGAGCAGGCCCCAGGGAAACTCGCGGGTGTCGGCGGTGCCGTTGTTGTTGGTGTCCACCACGCCGTCGCCGTTGGGGTCGACCGCGTTGTTCACGCTCTCGGTGGCGCCCTCCACAGCCGCGCCCGTCGCGGCGGCGGCATTGTCGACCGCCTCGCCGGTGGCGGCGGCGGCGTCTTGCACCGCGTCTCCCGTGGCGGCAGCGGCGTCTTGCACGGCGTCGCCCGTCGCGGCGGCGGCGTTGTCCACGGCCTCGCCCGCCCGCTCGGCGGCGCCGTCGGTCGCGTCGGTGCCGGTGGTGCTCGTGTCCTGCACCTGCACGTAGGTGGCGCTAGCGGCCACGGCCAGGGCGGTGGGGGCGGCGAAGATCAGGGCGAGCGTCAGCAGGGTCTTGTTCATGGAAAGTCTCCTTGGTATGCCGGTCGTGCGGCCACCCGCCGGGGCAGCCGCCAAGCGCCTTCCATGCTGCGGGCCTCCCCTCCACTTCGGCTGAGCTTCACCTCTATGTGTTCTTCACATGCCCGGGGGGCCACAAACAGGCCCCCGGCTCAGCGCGTGGGGGGAGGCGCCTCCCTCCGCGCGTCCGGCCCGAGTTCCTGCACCGCCCGCAGCACGTTGGCGAGGTGGGTGTCGAGGTCCACCCCGAGTTCGCGCGCCCCCTGCTCCACCTCCTCGCGGCTGACGCCCGCCGCGAAGGCGCGGTTGCGAAACCGCTTCTTCAGGCTGCCGGGTTCGACGGCGCGCACGTCCCGGTCGGGGCGGATCAGCGCCGCCGCCTGCACCAGCCCGGTGAGTTCGTCCACCGCGAAGAGGGTCTTCGCCAGCCGGGTCTCGCGCGGAACGCCCGTGGAGGTCGCGTGGCCCAGGATCGCGTCCAAGACTTCGGGCGGCGTGTCGGTGTGTTCGCGCAGGAACTGGGCGCCCCAGGTCGGGTGCTCCGCCGGGTGCCGCTCGTAGTCGAAGTCGTGGAGCAGGCCCGTCACCGCGTAGAGTTCCTCGTCCTCGCCCCATTGCCGGGCGTGCCAGCGCATCGCCGCCTCGACGTTGAGCATGTGCCGCCGCAGCGACTCGGAGGGGGTGTGCTCCAGCATCAGGGCGTAGGCCTCGGCGCGGTTCATGCCCGAGTCTAGC
This sequence comes from Deinococcus planocerae, assembly GCF_002869765.1. Classification (NCBI taxonomy): domain Bacteria; kingdom Thermotogati; phylum Deinococcota; class Deinococci; order Deinococcales; family Deinococcaceae; genus Deinococcus; species Deinococcus planocerae. Next base: position 157,240 of record NZ_PNOR01000004.1, read on the forward strand.
GTCGGCTCTGCGGGGGACCCGTGGGCCGCAGGGCCCCGCCGCCGAGCGGGCCTCTCCCACGGTTCACTCATCCCGTCCCCCTACCCTCCGGGCAGATGCGACAACCAAACAAGGGTGTGATCCTCACGGCACTCGGCACGGGGCTTGGCCTCGGGGCGGTGGCCCTCGCGGGGGGGGCCGACGGCCTCTTCTCGCGCTTCCGGCTGGACGCTCCGGTCGTCACGAACGGCAGCTTCCTCAGCCCGCAGGTCGAACTCTTCGGGGACGTGACGGTGGGCCGCGGCAGCTTCGTCGCGGGGAACACCACGCTGAGCGCCGACCCCGGCACGCGGGTGTGCCTCGGAAACGAGACCAATTTGCAGGACAACATCCTCTTCCTGGCCGACGGCGGGCGGCCCTTCCCGGCGGGGGCGGGCGGCTGCGACGCGCGGGCGACCACCGCGAAGAATCAGGTCAGCGTGGCCCACCAGGCGACGGTCGAGAACAGCACCCTGGGGAACTTCACCTTCGTGGGCTTTCACAGCCGGGTCGTGAACAGCGTGCTGGAGGACGGGGTGTTCGTCCTGCACGGCGCGCTGGTGCAGAACGTGCGGGTGCCGCAGGGCCGCCTCGTGCTCACGGGCGCGGTGGTCACCACCCAGGCGCAGGCGAACGCCCTGCCCCGCAAGGCCGAGGCGCAGGCCGAGTTCCAGCGCGACGTGCTGGAGGTCAACGCCGAGTTCGCCGAGGGCTACGCCGAGCAGTACGCGGCCCAGGGCTACGCGGGCGTGACCGGGGTGAGCGCCGCGCCGAGAACGAGCTGGAACCCGAGCCCCGTGCGGCCCACCCTCGGCGCGAATGTCCGCACGGAGGAGTTCGCCCGCATCGTCGGCGACGTGCGGCTGGGCGAGGGCAGCGTGGTGGGCCGCCGCACGAGCATCCGCGCGGACGAGGGCGCGCCCATCGTCATCGGGAGAGGCGCCGAGATCGGGGATCAGGTGACCTTCCACGCCCTCAAGGGCACGGGCATCCGCATCGGGGACAACCTCGACTCCGACGACAACATCGTCTTCCACGGTCCGCTGGAGATGGGCAACAACGTGACGGTCGGAGACGACGCGGTGGTCTTCCGTTCCAAGGTGGGCAACGACGTGACCATCGGCACGGGTGCGCTCGTGATCGACGTGACCCTGCCCGACGGGACGGTCGTGCCCGAGGGGGCGAAGATTCTGAGTCAGGCGGACGCGGACGCGCTGAGGCGCTGAGGGCCTGAGCCTCCGAGAGCACAGGCGGGGAGGGGTGGGGCCGTGACGCCTCCACCCCTCCCCGCCTTTTCGCGGGCTCAACCCCGGTCGTAGATGTACTTGGCCCATTCGTCTTGCCAGTGGGCGAACTGGCCGTGGGCGTACACGCCGAAGGTGGGCGCGCGGGGGCGGGTGCGCAGGGGCATGCCGGCCTCGTCGGGGGTGCGGTTGCCCTTGCGCTGGTTGCAGCCCCGGCAGGCGGTGACGACGTTTTCCCAGCCGTGGCGCCCGCCGCGCGAGCGGGGCAGCACGTGGTCGAGGGTGAGGTCTTCGGGCGCCCCGCAGTACTGGCAGGCGAAGGTGTCGCGCCTGAGGACGTTGCGGCGGTTGAAGGGGACGGGGTGGACGCGCGGGCGCCGGACGTAGCGCCGCAGCCGGATCACGCTGGGCACCCGCAGCACGGTCGAGGGCGAGCGCACCACGTCGTTGCTCGCCTCCAGCACCTCGGCGACCCCGTACTGGACGAGCGTGATCGCGCGCTTGGCGCTCGTCACGTGCAGGGGCTCGTACGACGCGTTCAGGACCAGGACCCGTGGGGCGTTCAGGTCCGCCGCCACGCGCATCCCGCGCGCCTCCTCTCTCGTCACGCTCGTGGTGGGATTCACGGCGGCATTCTAGAGCGCCCAGATGGGGGGAATGTTGCGCCGAGTGGCTTAGGAAGCCGTAAGGCCGCGCTTACCCCCGCACCCCCAGCCCCGCCAGCGCCCGCCCCGCCTCCCCCCGCACGAACTCCATCGCCCCGTCCGCCACGTACTGCACGGCCAGCGCCCCGAGCAAGACCCCGAGCACCCGCGTCACCACGTGCACGCCCGTGAGCCCGATCACCCGCGCGATCTGCCCGCTGAGCCGCAGGGCGAGGTAACACAGCAGCAAGACCCCGAACGTCACGAGGAGGACCGCCGCGAGCAGGGGGGGGCTGCCGTGCGCGTCCCCGGCGAGGATCATGATGCTCGCCAGCGTGCCGGGCCCGGCGATCAGCGGGATGGCGAGCGGAAAGACGCTGATGTCGGGGCGGTCTTGCGCCTCGCGTTCCTCGTCGGGGTTCTCGCGGCTGCCGCTGGGGCGGGCGAAGACCATATCGAGCGCGATCAGGAAGAGCAGGATGCCCCCCGCCACCCGGAAGGCGCTGAGGCTGATCCCCAGGTGCCCGAGCAGTTCGCGCCCGAACAGCGCGAAGGCCAGGATGATGCCGCCCGCCACCAGCGTCGCCTTGACCGCCACCCGCCGCCGCTCGAAGCTCGGGCGGTTCCCGGCGAGCCCCAGGAAGATCGGGGCCAGGCCCACCGGGTCCATCACCACCAGCATGGTGAGGAAGGTCTGGAGGCTGAGGCTGGAGAGTTCGGCCACGTTCACACCGCTTAGCCTACCTGCTCCCCCGCTCCCGGAGCTTGCCCGGAAGTCCCCCCGGCCCTTCGGGTCACCTCCCCTTAAAGGGAGGCCTCCAACGTCTGTCTCTGGCTCCCCTCTCAGCGAAGCTGACCGAGGGGTGGCCCCGCCCTTACCGCAAGACGTTTACCGTCAGGGTCCCCTCCGCCGTATACGCCTGCCCACCGCTCTCCTGGGTGGCCTGCACGCCCACCGTATAGGTGTTCGGCGGCGTGTTGGGGGCCACCGTCAGGCGCAGCGGCACGCTCTCGCCCGCCCGCGCGCGGGCGCCTTGCAGGGTGAGGGCGAGGCCCGGCGCGGGGCTGCGGGTGCTCAGGCGGAACTCGCCGGGGTGCGTCTGGGGGGTGTAGCCGCCCACCCGCGCGGTGAAGTTCAGGGTCTGCCCCGCCCGCACGTTGAGTTCGGACACCGACTTCCCGCCCGAGGCCGGGGTGACGACCACGTAGCCGCCCGCGCACCCGGTCGCGCGCAGCACGCCGATGTCCCGCGCCCCGACCGCCAGCGCCGGGAGGAAGGACGCCACGACGAGCCCCAGCCCCAGGGCCGCCCGCCGGGGCCGCGCCCAGTTCGAGGCGGTGAAGGCGAGGCCCCCCGGCCCCAGCAGCAGCGGCGCGAGCAGCGCCAGGGTGGTGCGCCCCTCGCAGGGCCCCGAAAGCAGCGCGAGCCCCACCCCCCGCAAGAGCAGGAACACCCCCACGCCGATCCCCCACCCCAGCAGGAAGGCGACCAGGGGCGAGAGCGGTCGGGCGGGGCGGGCGGACGCGGTCATGCGGGCAGGCTAGCGCGGGGGCGGGGGGACAAAGGGGCCTTCCTCCCCGGAGCCGACTCCGCCCCCGGCGGCGGGAGGCCGCGGCGCCAGGATCGCCACCGCGAGCAGGCTCAGCCCGGTGACGAGCACGGCCACGCCCACCGCCGCCCCGGGATTGTCCATCGTCGGCGCGTCGAGCAAGGCCCCCTTGACGCCCCCCGCCACGACGAGCGCGAGGCCGGTGTCCCACAGGGGGCGTGGCCCGCCGTTTGTCCCCTGCCGCGCCGTCCGGTGCGCCCCCACGCAGGCCCACAGGCCGACCCCGAGCACCGCGAGGCTGGAGAGGGCGAGCCAGGGCCGCAGCCCCTCCACCGACGGGTCCAGCCACGCCCCGAGCGAGAGCAGCCCCACGAGAAGGAGCGCGGCCAGCCAGAGGGCCTGGGCGGGGGGACGTTGGGGCGTGGCGGTGCCCGGAATCAGGTTGGTCAGCATCCGCAGGCCGCCCGGAGTGCGGGTCAGGGCCCAGACCCCGCCGAGGGCGAGCACGCCGGGGACCGGAACGGGGGAGGTGCCGCCCCACACGCCCTCCACCAGGGCGACGAGCGCGGCGAGCAGGCCCAGGCCGAGCCCCACGTCCAGCCGTCCCCACCCCCAGACGAGGCGCAGCGGGACTGTCAGCGCCGCCGCCAGGGCCAGCGCCCCCGGCACGCCGAGCGCGGGGAGCCACGTCACGCAGGCCACGCTCAACGCCAGGGCGAGGAGGACGAGCCCGGCCAATTCGGCGAGGCCGCGTGCCTCCCCGCCCACCCGTGCCGTGCCCAGGAGCGAGCCCGCCGCGAGGAGGCCGGTCAGGCAGGCGGCCAGCCTGGGGAGCCCGTCGCCCTCCGCCGTCCCGAGGAGCAGCAGGGCTCCCAGGGCGGCTCCGGGAGCGAGCGCCCAGAAGAGCGTCGTTCGGAGGGAGTCGGTCGGGGTCGGTGCGTCGCCGGGCCGCTGCCCCGCCCGCCGCAGCCACCACAGCCCCCCCGCGAAAGCTACTGTGACTATTCCGAGGGAGAGGACGCCCCCCGGCTGAAGCGCCCCCATGAGCAGAGCGCCGCACCCCACGGCGAGGAGCGGGGCCGTCAGCCCGGGGGCGGGTGGCGTGACGGAGGCATCCGGGCCTCTCTCCGCGCGGGGAGCACTCGCCCAGGGGTCCCGCGCGACCCGCAGGGCGCCGAGCAGCCCTATGACTGCCGGAACCGCGCCCAGCAGCGCCGCCCGCACCGGGTCCGCTCCCCAGCCTTCTCCCGCCACGCCCGCGCCCCACAAGGCGCTCAGCCCCAGGCCCGCCACGCCCGTCGTCAGCCAGCCCCGGCTGCGGGCGCTCAGCCCCACGAGCAGCAGGGCGAGCGCGATCCCGCTCAGGGCGGCGGGCTGGGTCCGTGCGCCGAGCAGCCCGAGGGCCGCCGCCCCCGCGACCCCCGTGGCGGCGGCGGTCAGGCTGCCCGCGACCGTGCCCGCCAGCGAGGCACCCGTGTCCCTGACCCGATCCGTTTCCAGGTTCTGCCTCCAGGCGTGCCGGGCGGCGAGCGCGAGGGGCATCAAGGGCGCGAGAGCGAGTCCGAGAACAAGGGGGTCAGGGCCCCCCTGGAGGGAGAGCGCCGTCCCTGCGGCGGCGGCCACGAGCACCTGCGGCCCCAGCGTGGCCCACGCCGCGAGGACGGGCACCGGACCTCCCACCTCCCCCCGCTCCCTCCGCCCGAGCAGGGCCAGGGCCGGGGCAAGCGCGAGGGTGCTGAACGCCAGCCAGGCGAGCAGGCCGGGGAAAACTCCGCCGGAGAGGGCCAGAACCTGGGTGGCGAACGCCTCCCCCCGTCCGAAGAGCAATGCCGGGTCCACGTGACTTGCCGAGGCGACCACCCACCCCACCGGCACCAGCCCCGCGGCTCCGAGAGTCAGCGCGAGGGCGGTTCGACCCGGATGGACCGGTTCCTCAACCGGGTCGGCCTCCCGGACCCGGGCACTTCCCCGCGAGACAGCCACCCCCGCGAGGAGCAACACCGCGCCCGCCGCCGGAATGGACGCCTGCCCCAGGTCGTCCGTCAGCATCCAGGTCGAGAGGCCCGCCCCCAGCACCGCCAGCGCGCCGAGCAGGGGTTCGCCCCGCCGCAGGCCGTCCCACAGCAGCGCGGCGCTCAGCCCGAGGAGGCCCGCCATCACCACGCCGGGTCCCCAGACGTCCGGCAGGACCTGGGCGACGCTCCCGAGCCCCAGCGCCGTCACCCCGTACCCCAGCCCGCGCAGGGCGCCCGACACCGGCCACGGCACCCGTCGCGCGTTGAGGTACAGCAGCGCCCCGAAGGCGAACACGGCGAGCAGCCGCGTCCACCCCGGCGCCCCGAGTTCCCGCAGGGTGAAGGCCAGCCCGCCCAGCACGAGCACCCCGCCGATCACGCTGATCCGCGCCCGGCTGTAGGCGGGGTCCCACAGCGAGGGGCCGCGTGGCCGGGCAGGGCGAGGCGGAGGTGCGACGGGCACGTCGTCGGGCCAGACTGGGGGAGGGGACGTTTCCCCCGCCTGTTCGACCACGGGGAGGACGGCCACGGCGGGCTCGTCCGGCACCCCGCGCAGCCGTGCCAGTTTCGCCCGCAGCGCCTCGTGCCCTTCCCTCAGCCGCCGCAGCTCCTCGCGGGCCTCGTCCGCCCGCCGTTCCAGGCGTGCCGCGCGGACAAGCGCCCAGACGGCGAGCAGGAGCGTTAGCACCACCGCGAGGGTCGTCACGCCTCCCGCCCCACCTTCCGACCACGCCCTGCCGAGACCCCGGTGTCTCCCATGCCCTGCCCCCTTCGCGCGGTATTGCCCTGGTTTGGTTGCTCAAGACCACCGTACTTTGCCCGCCGCCCAGAACACGGGCGATGGGGACGCGGCACAAGAACACCCCGCCGCGAGGGACGGGGCAGGTGGGGGAGGTGAATTCAGCCCTCGGCGCTTGGCTGGGGCGTGCAGTCGGGGCACAGGCCCATGAATTCGAGCCTGACCTCGGTGACCTGGAAGCCGGGCGGGAGGGCCGCCACCGGGATGCACGGCATCGCCTCGGCGTCCACGTCGAAGATCGCGCCGCAGCCGCGGCAGACGGCATGGTGGTGGTCCTCGCCCTCGTGCTTGTAGTCGTAGCGGGTGGCCTGCCCGGCGCGTTCGATGGTCACGACCACCCCGTCGCGCACCAGGGCGTCGAGCGTGCGGTACACAGTGCCCAGGCTCACGTGGGGCAGCCGCCCCCGCACCTGCCCGTGAATCCAGGCCGCGTCCGGATGCTCCCGAGACGCCCGCAGCACCTCGATCACCGCCTGCCGCTGCCGGGTTTGCCGCACCATCGTCATGGTTCGAGGATAGCAAAAGGGGTGACGGGGGCCTGACGCGGGAGTTACGGTTGTGGTGAGTGGGAAGTGGTCAGTGGTGAGTGGGAAACGGCGGCAACAGCTTTAGCTCACCGCTTCCTTTTCCACTCACCACTTCCCACTGACCACTTACGGGTGCAGGTCTCCCGCCTTGCCTTCGTTCACTCCTTCCCCGCATAGTGCTGAACGTGCCCGCCCGACTCCTGCCGCTGCTCACCGATGAGCCCCAGTCTGGGGAGGCGTTGGGGGCACGGCTGGGCGTGGGCCGCGTCACGGTGAACACCCTGGCGCGGCGGCTCGCGGAGGACGGCGTGCCCGTCGTCACCACGCGGGGCGGGTACGCGCTGGAGCCGGGCACGCCCGCGCCGCAGCTCGTGCCCGTCGCAGGCACCTTCGGGCGGGCGATGCGTTACGCGGGCACGGTTGGCAGCACGCAGGACGAGGTGCGGGCGTGGGCGGACGACCTGCGGGACCCCGCTCCGCACGGCGCGGTCGTCGTCGCGGAACGGCAGACCGCCGGGCGGGGGAGACGGGGGCGGGCGTGGGACACGACGCACGGGACGCTGGTCTTCAGCGTGTTGCTCGACGGCCCCCTGCCCCTCCCCGACCTCGCCCTGATGCCGCTGGCGGCGGGTGTTGCGCTTCAAGCCGCGTGCGGCGTCGGCGGGCTGAAGTGGCCCAACGACCTGCTCGCCCCCGACGGGCGCAAGCTCGCGGGCATCCTGCTCGAAGCCGACCTGCGGGGCGAGGAGGCCCGCCGCGCCGTCCTGGGCATCGGCGTCAACGTCACCGCCGCGCCGCCCGGGGCCGCCCACCTCGCCGAATTCTCTCCCGGCGTCACCCGCGCCGCCCTCCTCGCCCGCGTCCTCGCCGAGCTGGAACGCTGGCTCGCCGCGCCGCCTGACGCTGTGCTGGAGGCGTGGCGGGGCGCGAGCGTCACCCTCGGGCGGGAGGTGCGGGTCGTCACCGGGCGCGGCGAGATCACCGGGACCGCCGTGGACCTCGACGCGCAGGGGGGGCTCGTCGTCCGTCCGCCCGGCGGCCCCCCCGTCACCGTCCACGCGGGCGACGTTCAGCTTGTCGGCACTCTCACCCCACCCCACTCACCGGAGGAACAGCCATGACCCGAGCCGCACCCGCCTATCCCACCCTCTCCCGCACGCTCGCCCCCGCGCACGGCCTGACCCGTGACCTCTTGCTGATCCTCGGCGGCGCGGCCCTCGTCGCCCTCGTCGCGCAGGTCGAACTGCCGCTGAAGCCCGTGCCCGTCACCCTCCAGACGCTCGCCGTGCTGCTCGTCGGTGCCGCGCTGGGCTGGAAGCGGGGTGCGGCGAGCCTGACCACGTACCTCCTCGCTGGGGCGGCGGGTCTGCCCGTGTTCGCGGGGGGCAGCGCGGGCCTCGCCAAGTTCGTCGGCCCCACGGGCGGCTACCTGCTGAGCTACGTGTTTGCCGCTGGCCTGGTCGGCTGGCTTGCCCAGCGGTACGCCCTGGACCGCACCGTGCGCGGCACCGCCCTCGCCATGCTGGCGGGCAGCGTGGTGATCTACGGCCTGGGGCTGCCCTGGCTGAGCGCCACCACCGGCCTGAAGGGTCAGGCCCTCCTGAACGCGGGCCTCACCCCCTTCCTCCTCGGCGACGCCCTGAAACTCGGCCTCGCCGCCCTGCTGCTGCCGGGGGCGTGGGCGTGGATACGGAAGCTCTGAATAGCTGAAGGAGGTGCCCCCACCTGAGTAAGGGTGGGGGCACCTCCTTCGTTTGAGTTGTGGCTGCGCTCTTTCTGTAAGTGCAAATCGTAGCAACAGCCGGAGAGGTTGTGAGGGTGCCACTTGCGGAGTCGTGGGTTTTGTAAGACAATTTGTCTTACGATGGCGTCTGGCGAGGATGGGGAGACATGTTGGGAACCACATCCTGATGAACTCCGCTCGCCGGGCATAGCCTGGACGGACGGAGGCTTAAAACACCTTCATGAGAGAGCTCGCCTGACCAGGGAACAAGTCGACATGGGGTTGGGGGTAGGTGCAATTTTCCTTCAGCGTGATGTGGAGAATGAGTGCCGATTCCTTTTCGGCTTTGAACCGTTGCCTTTCTTGGAAGATGCGATTTTTGTGCTCGTGGTGGAGACTTCGAAAGGTGTTATTGAATTCGTCACCGCGTTTGAGGCGACGAATGCAGGTTTAAGAAGCAAGTACCTAATGAAACGATCTAGGGTTTATCGTCGAGGCAGTCCCTCAAAAACTAGAAGAAGGGGGAAGAAGATATGAGTGATACCAAATCTGTTACCATGAGGCTTCCACATCATATAGTTGAAATCTTAGATAATGAAGTTGAGAAACGAGAGACTAACCGCACAGAAGTGGTAAAGCGAGCCTTATTTATTTATAAGAGGTTGCAAGATGGTGTGTTCGTACCACTTCCACACGAATACAAGAGGTCTTTGCAAGTTATATCGGAAGCCCGTCGCGTGCCTTACGAACAATTGTTAAGCACCTGGGTTTGCAAGGCTATAGAAGATGAGGGGAAGAATGAGAGGTATAAGCAGTATGTTATGACTACGAGAACCGAATTTATTCCTGTTACCTGCGAAGAAGCAAGAGAGATGTATGGAAGGTAAGCAATTATTCCGTTTAAAGGATCTGTCCTTGGTATCGGCCTCTTGGGAACTCGAGAGAGTGATTGGAACTCCTTCGTCCGTGTCTATTCAAATTAATTACTTCGCCGGAAGTCATAATCCTAAACAAGAACCTACAGAAGCATATGGACAAACCGAAACTAAAATTTTATTCGTAGATAAGCATACAGAGGAAGATATTGGAGAGATCAGGTTAAGGCATGTCGCAGACTATAAGATAAATTTTGAACTCACTCCAACGGAGGAGCCAAGTGATGATATGATGTTATTAATCAAAGACTCTATTGCAGTTTTATCCGGAGCTATCAGAATGGATGTTATGGACATCATGAAAAAGGCAGGTGCACGAACACCCTTCATATTAACGCCCCAAGAAGTTGACGAAAAAATGTCGAAATTTGGAGACAGTGGGCTTTCCAGATTTCATAAGACTACTAACGTGGGAGGGGCACACCCTCGGGTAAAAAAGGTTAAAAAAGACTCTCCGGAAAGAAGTAGAACAAAAAGAGTGACGACAGAGAAGTAATTACGGTACTCTGCTCACGGTTGCTCTTAAATTGAACCCCCACCTTCACTCGGGTGGGGGCTTCTTCGCGTGGGTTGCGGGTGCGCTCCCGTGCGGAGGCCCCACCGAAGTCTGAACCCAGTGTGCGCCGGAGCAGGGGCGGGGGCATCGGCCAAAAGGGGGAGGCGGGGGTAGGCGGGATGGGGGAGGCTAGAGGTCGATATCGCGGAGCTTGCCGCGTAGCCGCTCGGGGTTGAAATCGTCGTCTCGTGGAGCGTTGAGGAACGTGCTGAGACCGCTACGGAAGGGCCGGGGCTGTTGCTCCACGGTTTGCGTACGGGTGGCAAGGACAACGATGGTCGTGCCGTCGGGTTGCACAATTCGCTGGGTTCTCCATTGGCAGCGAGGTCAAGCAGTTCGCTTAGGTGGGTCTGGGCTTCGGCATAGGGCCAGGGGGTGCGGTTTGAGGTCATGTGGGCCTCCCTTTGCGGCTGCGTGGCGCGAGTGAGCCGACAAGGATCGCCGGTTTCAGAGCGTCAACACGCGCAACTGCGGAAAGTCGGCGAAGTCTGCCGGGTTGAGCGTAAAAAGTCGGTGGGCGTGATGCTGAGCGTGCGCGCCGATCAGGAAGTCGGGCAGGACCGGGCGAATTCCAGCGGCTCCCCCCGCCCGGCGCCTTGCGTGGTAGTCGGCGTTCGCTCGTCCCGCCTCGACCCAGGCGTCCAAACTCATCTGAGGATCGAGGCGGATGCCGGTGCCGTTCAGAAAAGTGTCGATGGCGGCTCTGGTGGTATGGCGTCGGCCATGCAACTCGGCATAGACGACGCCGCAGATCACCAGAGGGCCTTGCCCGGCGTACTGTCCCAGCCGAGCCGAGAGGGCTGCGGAATGGGGAGTCTGATCCAGCAGGTCGCTGATGACGTTGGCATCCAGCGCGGTGATCAGACCCGCTCCTCTCTCCCGTCGGGACCCACCCGGAAGACCTGCGCTCCGGGGCCGCTGCGAAGGATGCGGAGTTCTTCATCCGTCAGCCCCTCATGTCGCGTGTTGCGGATGAACTCTTCCGTCGTCTCGTCGCCCTGCGGCAAGACCCCTATCCATCTGGTGAAAGGGTTCTCTTCCTCCCGGTAGGGACGCAGGTAGATGCCTTGGTCGTCCATCACGAACTCAACCTCATCCCCTTGGCCTACTCCCAGCCGATCCCGGACTTCACGCGGCAAGACAATCTGACCCTTACTGCTGATGGTGGCTTTCTTGGTTCGCATGGTCGCACCTCCGTCTTACATAGCTAATAGTAATGTAAGTATCAGCCGGAGAAGAGCGGCCCACTCACCAAAAAGAACCGCCCCCACCCATCCACCGGGCAGGGGCGTTCCTGTCTTGTTCTTCGGTCTACCGGCTCACTCCGCCACGGCGGGCACCGTCGCCACCGTGGGCAGGTCGCCCGCGCGGCCTTCCTTGATGCTCGCCAGCACGCGCTCGCGGATTTCGTTCTCCAGCTCGGGGCGCTCGGAGATGTACTGGATGGCCTTTTCCTTGCCCTGGCCGATGCGGTCCTCGCCGTAGGAGTAGAAGGAACCCGACTTCTTGATGATGTCCATGTCGGCGGCGAGGGTCACGAGGTCGGAGAGCTGGTCGAAGCCCTTGCCGTACATCAGGGTCAGCTCGACCTCCTTGAAGGGGGGCGCGACCTTGTTCTTGACGGTCTTGACCTTCACCGTGTTGCCCACGGCGTCGTTGCCCAGCTTGACCGGCTGGCCGATCTTGCGCACGTCGAGGCGCACCGAGGAATAGAACTTCAGCGCGCGGCCACCCGTGGTCGTCTCGGGGTTGCCGTACATGACGCCGATCTTCTCGCGCACCTGGTTGATGAAGATGGCGGCGGTGCCCGTCTTGCTCAGGATCGCGGTCAGCTTGCGCAGCGCCTGGGACATCAGGCGGGCTTGCAGGCCGGGGAGGCTGTCGCCCATCTCGCCCTCGATCTCAGCGCGGGGGGTCAATGCGGCCACCGAGTCCACCACCACCACGTCGATGGCGCCCGAACGCACGAGGAGTTCCATGATCTCCAGCGCCTGCTCGCCGTTGTCGGGCTGCGAGACGAGCAGTTGGTCGGTGTTCACACCCAGGCTCCGGGCGTACACGGGGTCGAGGGCGTGCTCGGCGTCGATGAAGGCGCAGGTGCCGCCCGCCTTCTGCGCCTGGGCGACGATGCTCAGCGCGAGGGTGGTCTTGCCGCCCGACTCGGGGCCGTAGATCTCGGTGATGCGCCCGCGCGGGATGCCGCCGACGCCCAGCGCGAGGTCGAGGCTGAGGCTGCCCGTCGAGACCGTCTGCACGTCGAGCTTGCTCTCGGCGCCCAGCCGCATGATCGAGCCCTTGCCGAACGCCTTCTCGATCTGGCTCATGGCCGTCTCGATGGCCTTGGTGCGCTCCTTGCTGTCGCCGGGCGTGCCGAGTTCCTTGGTGATGTCCTTGCTCATGGCGTCTCCTCTGCGGGGATAGATGGCGTGTTCTGTTCTTGCTCCCTCCCCCCTGGTGGGGGAGGGCTGGGGAGGGGGGGCGACGTGGCGACCGTCTCCGGTCCTGCCGTCCCTGCCTCCCCCCTCAGCCGGAAGGTGCTCTCGGTGTCGTAGACCGGGCCGGTCTTACGGAGGGTGCTGCGGATGAGCGCAGCGTTCCCCGCCTGCCAGCCCAGATCGAAGGTCAGGGGCGGCACGCGCGGCGCCGGGCCCTTCTTCCGCGCGAGGGTGATGTGGGCCCGGAAGGGCAGGTCGTCCGTCTCGATCCCGAGGTCCCGGAGACCCTGCCGCAGGGCGCCCGCGAGGTCGTCCAGCCCCTCCGCCTCCACCTTCACGAACCAGACGCGCGGGCTGCCCTCGTTGGGAAAATAGCCGGTGCCGCGCAGCCGGATATTGAGCGGCGGCACGTCCTGCGTCAGCGCCGCGCCGAGGCGTTTGAGGTCCGTCACCCGCTCCGGCGGCACGCTCGGCAGGTAGGCGAGGGTGACGTGGAACTGGTCGGCGCGCACCGGACGCCAATTGCCTTTCAGGTGCCGCTGGGCCTCGGCGAGGGGGGCGGCTACGTCGCTGGGGACCTTGAAGGCGTAGAACATGCGGAGGGTGCGTTCCTGCCCCTTGTGCCCGTCCTCCTGCCGGGGGGGTCGCTGAGGACGAGGAGCGGGTGCGGCTTCCTGCGGTTGCGGCGCGGTCTCGGGTTCCTCGACAGACATGGTTCCCACTTGGGGACGCGGCCTGCTCACCTTCCCAAGCTTGATCTTCGTGGGGCGCGTCACGCGTTCCCCCCCGCCGAGCCCACTTCCCGCGGTCGCAGTGCCCGGAACGCGAGGGCGAGGGCGGCGGTGGCAGCCCGCTCGCGCACCTGTCCGGCGTCCCCGGGCCAGTTGAGGACACTGACCTTCTCCATCCCGTCCGCGCTGATGGCGACGTAGGTGTGCCCGGCGTGCTCACCGCGTGTGGCGGTCACGACGGCCAGCCCCACGTCCGCCCCCAGATGTTCCCGTGCCCTCGCCGCCAACTCGCGCGCCCCGTCCTCGCTGACGACACCGTGCGTGCTCAGCGTGACGGGCGTCAGTCCCAGCGTGATCAACCGCGCGTGGTCCTCGGTGATCGCCGCGTCGAGGAAGCCGGGCTCGTCGGCCAGGGAGAGGCACAGGGCGCCGCCGCTCCCCGCCTCGATCACGCCGAGGGTGCGGCCACCCAGGGCGCGCGTGACGGCCCCGGCGAGGGTGTCCGCGTCCTCCCCCCACGTCCAGCGGGCGAGCATCGTCCTGACCGTCTCCAGCACGGGGGCGGCGAGGGCCTGCGCCTCATCCAGGGTGGGCGCACTCGCCGCGACGCGCACGTCCACCCCCGTCCGCCGCGCATAGGTCGCGACGCTCGGGTTCGCCTGCCGCGTCAGCTCGCCCAACAGCTCCGCGACGTTGCTCTCCCCGATGCCCTGGGTGTGGATGGTCACGGCGTGGAGGGCCTGATCGGGCAGGGGAAGGCGGGGGAGGACCTGATCGCGCCACATCCGCTGCATCTCGCGCGGCGGGCCGGGCAGGGCGACGATAATCTTGCCCCCCGTCCGCACGAACCAGCCGGGCGCGGTGCCGACGGCGTTGGGCAGGGCCTCCGCGCTCGGGATCAACCACGCCTGCTTGCGGTTGAGGTCCGGCATCACGCGGCCCCGGCTGGTGAACAGGCCTTCCAGCCACGCCAGCAGCTCCGGGTCCACCTCCGGCGTTTCGCCCATGACGGCGGCGATGGCCTCGCGGGTCAGGTCGTCGTCGGTGGGGCCGAGGCCGCCGCCCATGATCACGAGGTCGGCACGGGACAGGGCGAGGCGGATGGCCTCCGTCACCCGCCCCAGGTTGTCGCCCAGCACGCTCTTGCGGTGCAGGGTCACCCCGCGCGCCGCGAGTTCCCGCGCAAGGTAAGCGGCGTTGCTGTCGACGATCTCGCCGAGCAGCAGCTCCGTTCCCACGCTGATAATTTCTGCTAGCAGCATAACGACCTCGCCAGAGTATAGGTGAAAACGAAACCCGAGACCAGGGGGGGGGGGGGTGGGAAAGGCACCCGGCGAGTGTACGCGGGGCGAGGCGGATCAGGGGGAGAACCTGAGGAAGAATTGCTTAACGGGCCGCCACCACGCCCGCGCCTCGGCCCTCCGCCCGGTCCCGGATCACTTCGAGAATGGTGCGCTGGAGGTCGTGCATGATCGCCCCGGTGAAGAAGGCGGTGTACCCGTTGAAATGCGTACTCACCCGCTGGGTGCTGCTCAGGTGCAGGAGGGTGACGCCGGGGGCGACCTCCTCCAGCGTGTAGGTGCCGCTGAGCACGTCGAAGAAGCGCCCGCCGACGCGCACGTGGGGGTCGAGACCGCCCGGGTCCTGTGCCCGGATACGAAACGAGAGCCGCTTCCCCGGAGCCCAGTCGGTCACGGTCTCCCGGAAGCTCAGGCCGCCGTCGAAGGTGGCGACCCGCACGGCGCCCACCCCGTCGCGGTCGAGGATCGCCTCGCGCGGGCGCGGCAGGCCGATCAGGTGGGCCCACCCGGCGTGGATTTCGTGGTCCTCAATGCGCGGCACGCTGCGAATCTGGCGCCACACGAGACTGGGGGAAGCCTGGATGAGCACGTCGTTCGTGACCGTGCGGTACTCGCCCGGCAGGGGACGGGCCTGTTCCAGCGGCCCCAGCAGGGCGGGCAGCCCCAGCGTCAGCAGCAGGGCGCCCGTGCGGGCCCGCCGCCACAGGGTGCGCAGTCCCAGACCCAGCAGCGCGCCGGGCAGGGCCACCACGTACATGGCGGGGGCGGCCAGGAACGCGCACAGCACCCCCTCGAAGCCCGTGACGGTCGCCACCACCAGGAAGGTGGTGACCGTGGCGCAGGAGACGAGCAGGGCCTCGACGAGAGGCTGGGGGCGAGCGAGCCGGGGGAGGGGTGGGTCGCCCCAGGCGTCGGGTGCCGCCTCGTCCGGTGGGCGGGTCTCGGGCGAGGGCGGCGGGACGAACTGCGCCGACAACACCCCGAGCGCGAACGGCACGGCGAAGAGATACGTAGAGACCATCACGCCCACGTCCCCGTTCAGTCGGTGCAGCCACAGATACACCAGCAAGCCGTAGCCCACCCCCGCGAGTGCGCCCGCCACGATGCCCCGGCCATAAGGTCCCATGCTCTACCCTATGCCTCACGCCTCTCACAAAAGTCCCATTCCCCACAGGGGGTTGGCGGGGCGATCCGGTCAAGCCCTCCCCGCCCTGCTGACGGAGAGAGCGGGCGTCACCCGAGAACGGGGGCTGCGGCCCGGCGTGCCTGCCTCACCCCGCGCCTTCCGGGGCCCCGGTACACTGGGCGGGTGAAGAGGTCTGCGGTGAGTGGTGGGTGGTCAGTGGTCAGTGGACCGCGGTTGTCGTCGTTCCCACTCCCTACTCCCCACTTCCCACTCACCGCGCCGGAGGCGCCCCTGTGAGCGCCATCTATCAACGCGCCCGCCCGATCCGCTGGGACGAGGTGGTCGGCCAGGAGCACGTGAAGGACGTGCTGCGCGCGGCGCTGGAACAGGGCCGGGTCGGGCACGCCTACCTCTTCTCCGGGCCGCGCGGGGTGGGCAAGACGACCACCGCCCGCCTCATCGCCATGACGGCGAACTGCACCGGGCCGCTGCCCAAGCCCTGCGGAGAGTGCGAGTCGTGCCTGGCGGTGCGGACCGGATCGCACCCCGACGTGCTGGAGATCGACGCGGCGAGCAACAACTCGGTGGACGACGTGCGCGACCTGCGGGAGAAGGTGGGCCTCGCGGCCATGCGCGGCGGCAGGAAGATCTACATCCTCGACGAGGCGCACATGATGAGCCGGGCGGCCTTCAACGCCCTCCTCAAGACGCTGGAGGAGCCGCCCCCCCACGTCATCTTCATCCTGGCGACGACCGAGCCCGAAAAGATCATCCCCACCATCCTCTCCCGCTGCCAGCACTACCGCTTCCGCCGCCTGACCCCGGAAGAGATCGCCGGGAAGCTCGCGGGCATCGTGGAGCGGGAGGGGGTGCGCGCCGAGTCCGAAGCCCTGCACTTGATCGGTCGCCTCGCGGACGGGGCGATGCGCGACGGCGAGAGCCTGCTCGAACGGATGCTCGCGGCGGGGTCCGGCATCACGCGCGCCGGGGTGGAGGACGCCCTGGGCTTGCCGCCCGGCGAGCGGGTGCGGGGCATCGCGGCGTCTCTCGTGCTGGGGGAGGCGGGTGCGGCGATCCAGGGAGCCGCCTCCCTCTACCGCGAGGGCTTCGCCGCCCGCACGGTGGTCGAGGGGCTGGTCGCCGCGCTCTCGGGCGCCCTGCACGCCGAACTCGGGCTGGAGGGCGAGCGGCTGGAGGGGGCGGACGTGCCGAGGCTGCTGAAGTTGCAGGCGGCCCTCGACGAGCAGGAGGCCCGCTTCGCCCGCTCGGCGGACGGGCTGAGCCTGGAACTGGCCCTGACGCACGCGCTGCTGGCCGCCGACGCGGGGACGGGCGGGGCGGTGGTGAACGCGGGAACGGCCAGCGTGCCCGCCGACGTGACGGCCCGCCTCGCCCGGTTGGAGCGGGGGGGGGCGGGCCTGCGGTCTGCCGGGGTGCAACCGCCCGCCGCGAACGAGGTGCCCGCCTTCGACCCGGGGGCCCGCCGCGCCCCTGCCGCGACGACCGCGGACCCTCCCGCGCCGACCCGCACGGCGCCCACGCCGACGCCCGCCCCGGTCCAGGGCACCGCGCCACAGGGGAATTGGGCGGACGTGGTGCGGCAGGCGACGATGCAGCTCCGGGCCTTTCTCAAGCCCGCCCGCACCCACGCCGAGCCGGGGTACGTCAGCCTGACCTACGACGAGAAGAGTGCCTTCCACGCCAAGCAGGTGGCGGGCAAGTTCGACGAGGTGGCGGCGCTCGTCCTCAAGGTCTTCGGGCCCGTCACCTTCGAGCTGATCGCGCCCGAGGGAGGCCGCAAGGTCCGGCTGGGCGGGGGCGGCGGCGGCCCGGACGGCGGAGGGGGAGGAGGCGTTCCGGCCCCCGCGCCCCCGTCCGATCCGGCCCCCACGCCTGCCCGGTCTGAGCCCGCGCGCCCGGCGGACCCCGGCCCGGAGCTGCCCGCCCCCCCGCCCCCCTCCCGCCCGCGCGCCAGCCGTGGTCCGGATCTGGCGCCGCTGGACCGTCC